>DATEJC010000180.1:0-2377 GCA_035278345.1 Bradyrhizobium sp.
AATGCGCACGACTTCATCCTGCGGCTGCCGAAAGGCTACGGCACGCTGGTGGGTGAGCGCGGCGTCAAACTGTCGGGCGGCGAAAGGCAGCGCGTGGCGCTGGCGCGCGCTTTCCTGGCGGATGCGCCGGTGCTGATCCTGGACGAGGCGACGTCGAGCCTCGATTCGGAATCGGAAGGCCTGATCCAGCAGGCGATGGAGCGGCTGATGAAAGGCCGCACCTCGATCGTGATTGCGCATCGTCTGTCGACGGTGCGCAGCCTCGACCGCATCCTGGTGTTCGACCGCGGCAAGATCGTCGAGCAGGGCACGCACGCCTCGCTGACGGCGCGCCCCGGCGGCATCTATCGCGGCCTGTTCGAGCGGCAGGCCACCGAGTTCATCTCGGCGGCGGAGTGAATTGCATGGCGCGTGGTTGACGGACGAATGTCTGATAGCCACGCGCCGGAAAATGGATTTTGACGATGAAAGACCTGACGCGCGGCTCCATTGTGAGCCACATCCTGAGCATGGCGCCGCCGATCGTCGCCGGCATGATCACTATCATGATCTGCCAGCTCGTCGACCTGTACTTCGTCGCTGACGCCGGCGAAGCCGCGGTCGCAGGCGTGGCCGCGGCGGGCAATGCCGGATTCCTGATTAACGGCTTCATGCAGGTGCTGGGCGTCGGCACGGTTGCGCTGATGTCGCACGCCGTGGGGCGCAAGGACCGCGCTGACGCCAGCCTGATCTTCAATCAGGCGATCGTTCTGTCGGTGCTGTTTGGCCTGTTGACGCTGGTCGTGGGAGCCTTGCTGGCACGGCCCTATATGCGTGCGGTGGCCGCCGATGAGGCCACCGTCGAGGCTGGAACGATATTTCTGTTGTGGGTAATGCCGGCGCTGGCGCTGCAATTCGTGACGCAAGTGATGGGGGCCGGGCTGCGGGCGACCGGCATCGTGCGGCCGACCATGCTGATCCAGGTGGCTGCCGTCCTCATCAACATCGCGCTGGCGCCGGTGCTGATCGCGGGCTGGGGCACCGGCCACGCGTTCGGCGTTGCCGGCGCAGGCCTGGCCAGCTCGATCGCGGTCCTGATCGCAGCGCTGATGCTGTTTGCATATTTCCACAAGTTCGAGCGCTATGTCAGCTTCGAGCCGGCGCAGTGGCGTCCCCAGTTCGGCCAGTGGAAACGCATCGTCAACGTCGGCCTTCCGGCGGGCGGCGAGTTTGCGATCATCTTTGCCTGGATGGGCGTGATCTATTATGTGCTGCGCGATTTCGGAGCGGCGGCCCAGGCCGGCTTTGGCATCGGCACGCGGGTGCTCGGCCTGATCCAGATGCCAGCGCTTGCGGTTGCACTCGCTGCGGCCCCGATCGTCGGCCAGAATTTCGGCGCCGGCAATGGCGAGCGCGTGCGGGAAACTTTCATGAAGGCGCTGGCGATCGCGACCGCTGTGATGATCGGCTTCACGATCCTCGCGCAGTGGAAAGCTGGCCTCTTGCTCACGGGATTCTCCGAGGATCGGGAAGCCATCGCGGTTGCAGTGCAGTTCCTGCAGCTGGTGTCGCTGAATCTCGTGGTGCAGGGCGTGACCTTCACCTGCAACGCCACGTTCCAGGGCCTCGGCAACACCAAGCCGGTGCTGCTCAGCTCGGGTTCGCGGCTGCTCTTCTATGCGGTACCGGCGATCTGGCTCTCGACGCGGCCGGGCTTTGCCATCGAACAGGTCTGGTACCTGTCGATCGCGACGACCACGCTGCAGGCCGGCCTTTCGCTGTGGCTGCTGCGCCGCGAGTTCAGGAAACGGCTGGCTCCGCCTCGGCGGAAGGTCAGTCCGGAGCCAGTGGCGGCTGAGTAGCGGGCATTTTCTGCGCGCGCCCGCGTAGAGATCGCGACCGTCGCCACCACGGCTGATGCGGTCCGGCCGCCAGCGATTTCGTCAGGTTCTCCCGATCGTGATCAGGGGCGATGCCGGGGTCGTGATCGCGTGATTGGAAGAAATCCAGGGCGGGCACGATCCTTATATTCCGCGCTGCGCGCGTCGATCCCGGATCGCACGCAAGAGTGATCCAGCCGGGCGCGCGTTTTCGAGGGGCGCGCTTACATAGCTCTTGCAAGACATTTCGGGGCGAATTGCTCCAACAGCAGTGGCGATAGTCGCGGATCGAGTGACCCGCTTTTTTATGATGGAGAACGATCATGACTCGCATGAATTTTGTCATCGCGGCCGCGATGATGGCGGCTGTTGGCCTCACATCAACCTTGGCCCAAGCGCAATTCTCGGAGCCGGGCGCCTATCAGGCGGCGAACCCGGATCGCGACGTGCTCAATGGCGGGCAGCTCACCCCCTACGGCCGAGAGATTCGTGGGCAACAATATGAGGGCGCGAACGCC
>DATEJC010000181.1:0-4443 GCA_035278345.1 Bradyrhizobium sp.
TGGTCGGCACGACGCTGAAGCAGCGGCAACTGCCATTCCTGGCCATCGAGGCTGCGGACGGCTTGCTCGCCAGGCTGAGGGAAAACGGCATCGAGACCATCATGGGCAATGCGGCCAAGCCGGACGTGCTGCAGGCCGCCAATCCGTCGGCGGCGCGATGCCTGGTGATCGCCATACCGGAAGCCTTCGAGGCCGGACAGATCGTGCAGCAGGCGCGCAGTGCCAATCCGCAGATCCGGATCGTGGCGCGCGCGCATTCGGATGCCGAGGTCGATCACTTGAAGGGATTGGGGGCGGACGTCGTGATCATGGGCGAGCGGGAAATCGCGCGCGGCATGATCGAGGAGCTGGAAAGGAGATATCCGGATGCCGCCGAACAACCCCAACGCGCCGCGGCCGGTGCGCAAGTTTGAGGTGATCACCCCGGATGGGCACGTACACCGGTTTCCGCAGCCTTCACGGCTGCAGCGGCTCATCGATCGCCTGCTGCCGTATGGCGACGTCGTCGCGCTCTCGGCGGGAATTTTCGTCCTCATCACCATCGCCACCTTTGCCGCAGATGCGCTCGACCGCGCGGCGATCGATGCCTGCAGCGAACAGCTTACGCGCGCGACCGGCGTTTCGTGACGGCGTGCGCGCCAGCAGTTGTGTCGATATGTCATCGCGAAAAAGACGCATGGAAGTGTTTTGATGGCCGGTGCCGGCACGATGGGTGAACGCCATGGGTGACGAGAACATCGTCGAGACGATCAAGGAAGAGATTGCCGAGGCGGCAAAGGCCGTCGTCGCGGAGATAAAATCGCTCGCAACGGAGGTGACGGACGCCGTCGAGAGCACGGCCACGCTGTGCGACGAGGAAAACGCGCCGCCGAGGGACGGCAGTGCGGCGCTCCCGGAATCCTCCCAGGATGGCGAGGCTTCGCGCTAGCCGAACCTGTGCTCGTAGCGGTCCATCGCAAGCTCGCTTGTATCGATGTCGGGCTTGCGGCCGGACAGCATATCGGCAAGCACCCGCCCCGAGCCGCAGGCCATGGTCCAACCCAACGTGCCGTGGCCGGTGTTGAGGTGGAGATTGGAATAACGGGTGGCGCCGATGATGGGCGGGCCGTCAGGGGTCATCGGGCGCAGGCCGCACCAGAATTTGACGTCGGATAGGTCGCCGCCGCGCGGAAACAGGTCGGTCAGCGAATGATCGAGCGTGGCGCGGCGCGCGGGGTGCAGCGTGTTGGAATAGCCCGACACTTCCGCGGTGCCGCCGACGCGGATGCGGCTGCCGAGGCGCGTGATCGCGACCTTGTAGCTCTCGTCCATCACGGTGGAGACCGGCGCGCCGGATTCTTCGCGAACCGGCACGGTGATCGAATAGCCCTTCACGGCGTAAACGGGAATCACGATGCCGACCTTGCGCAGCAATTGCTGCGACCAGCTTCCGAGCGCGGCGATATAGGTATCCGCCTGCAACACGCCTGCACTGGTGGCGACACCCGTGATGCGACCACCGTCGGCGATCAAGCTGTCGATACTGACATTGAACTTGAACTGCACGCCGAGCCTTGCCGCCTGCTCGGCCAGCGCCGCGGTGAACATCTGGCAATCGCCGGTCTCGTCCTGCGGCAGGCGCAAGCCGCCGGCGATCTTGTCCTTGACCTGCGCCAGCGCCGGCTCGGCTCCGATGCAGCCTTCGCGGTCGAGCACCTCATACGGCACGCCATATTGCTTCAGCACGGCGATGTCGTCGCCGGTGTGATCGAGCTGCTCTTGCTTGCGGAACAGCTGCAGCGTGCCCTGGCTGCGCTCGTCGTAGCGGATGCCGATTTCCTTGCGCAACGCGCGCAGGCAGTCGCGGCTGTATTCGGCAAGCGGGATCATCCGGCTCTTGTTGACGGCATAGCGCGCGGCCGTGCAGTTGCGCAGCATTTTCGCGAGGAACGACCACATCGCGGGATCGGCATTGGGGCGGATCACCAGGGGGCCATGCTTCATCAGCAGCCACTTGATCGCCTTCACCGGCACGCCGGGGCCTGCCCAGGGCGAGGCATAGCCTGGCGAGACCTCGCCGGCATTGGCAAAGCTCGTTTCAAGCGCGGGGGCAGCCTGACGATCGACCACCGTCACCTCGTGGCCGGCGCGCGCGAGGTAATAGGCCGAGGTGACGCCGATGACGCCGCTGCCGAGGATCAGGACTTTCAAATCGACGCTCCCACGCGCGGCGTCGCGCCGCTGCAGAGATCAGAACTCTGCAACGGCGCGAGCAATAATCAGGCCACGCGCTTGATGGAGTCGGACAGGATCGACACCATCTCGTCGATGTGGCTACGCTCGACGATGAGGGGCGGCGACAGCGCGATCGCGTCGCCGGCGGTGCGGAAGTACAGGCCGCGATTGAAGCAATCGACCATCACCTCATAGCCGCGCGCGCCGGGCGCGTCCTTGCGCGGCGCGAGCTCGACCGCGCCCATCAGGCCGACATTGCGGATGTCGATCACGTTCGGCAGGCCCTTCAGGGTATGCAGCGCATCGCGCCAGTAATCGGCGAACTTGGCGCCGCGCGTCAGCAAGCCTTCGTCCTTGTAGATGTCGAGCGTGGCAAGACCCGCCGCGCACGCCACCGGATGGGCCGAATAGGTGTAGCCGTGGAACAGCTCGATCTGGCTTTCCGGACCGGTCATCAGCCCGTCATGCACCTTGCGGCTGGCGAACACCGCGCCGCAAGGCACCGCGCCGTTGGTGATGCCCTTGGCCGTAGTCATCAGGTCAGGCGTGACGCCGAAGAAATTGGCGGCGAAGGGCGTGCCGAGCCGGCCGAAGCCGGTGATGACCTCGTCGAAGATCAGCAGGATGCCGTGCTTGTCGCAGAGCTGGCGCAAGCGCTGCAGATAGTTTTGCGGCGGCGGCAGCACGCCGGTGGAGCCCGGCACCGGCTCGACGATCACGGCCGCGATGGTGTCGGCGCCGTGCAGCGCCACCAGCCGCTCGACATCGTCGGCGAGCTCGGCGCCATGCTTCGGCAAATCCTTCGAGAAGGCGTTGCGCTCGAGATCGAAGGTATGGCGGATGTGATCGACGCCGGGCAGATGCGTGGCAAAGGCGCGGCGGTTATTGACCATGCCGCCGACCGACATGCCGCCGAAGCCGACGCCGTGATAGCCGCGCTCCCGGCCGATCAGGCGCGTGCGCGTCGGCTGGCCCGTGGCGCGGTGATAGGCGAGCGCGATCTTCAAGGCGGTATCGACCGACTCCGAACCGGAATTGGTGAAGAAGACGCGATCAAGGCCCTTCGGCGCGATCTCGGCGAGGCGCCGCGCGAAATCGAACGCGATGGGATGGCCCATCTGGAACGACGGCGCGAAATCGAGATTCATCAGCTGGCGCTCGACGGCAGCCGCGATCTGCTTGCGGCCATGGCCGGCATTGACGCACCACAGGCCCGCCGAGCCGTCGATCACCTTGCGGCCGTCGACGCTGGTGTAATACATGCCCTCGGCGGAGGCGAAGAGACGCGGCGTTTCCTTGAACTGCCGGTTCGCCGTGAACGGCATCCAGAAGGCCTGGAGATCGAGGGTATTGGGAATCTGGTGAACCGTCACGGCGCGACTCCTTCTATAGGGAATGTAGGTAGCCGTCCCACGGGCGAAAACGCTCAACAAGTCCTTTTCTGGTTCCGCTTAACGTATTGATTTTATTGGATCGACTAAGGCATATTTGTTCGATCCGCAACAGCTGCAACACGAGAAATCCGATGAGCGTCGATATTGGCGGGCGACTCCGCTTCGTCCGCGGCCGCCACAAGCTCTCCCAGCGCGAACTCGCCAAGCGCTCCGGCGTCACCAATTCGACGATCTCGCTGATCGAGTCGAACCAGATGAACCCCTCGGTCGGCGCGCTCAAGCGCATCCTCGACGGCATCCCGATGGGGCTGGCGGAATTCTTCGCCATCGAACCGGAGCGGCCGCGCAAGGCATTCTACCGCGCCGATGAGCTGACCGAGATCGGCAAGAAGCCGATTTCCTACCTGCAGGTCGGCGACAGCCTGTTCGGCCGCGCGCTGCAGATCCTGCACGAGCGCTACGGCCCCGGCGGCGATACCGGCCGCGTGCCGCTGGTGCATGAGGGCGAGGAAGGCGGCATCGTGATTTCAGGCCGGCTGGAAGTGACTGTCGATGGCGAGCGCCGCATCCTCGGGCCGGGCGATGCCTATTATTTCGAGAGCCGCCGCCCGCACCGCTTCCGCTGCATCGGCAACAAGCCCTGCGAGGTGATCAGCGCCTGCACACCGCCGACGTTTTGAGTGCGAACAGCCTGGAGCATACCATGAGCGTCTACATCATCGCGCAATTGAAATTCACCGAGCGCGAGCGCTACGACCGTTATCAGTCGCGCTTCTTGGGCGTGTTCAGGAATTTCAAGGGCAAGCTGCTGGTCGCCGACGAACACCCGGTCGTG
>DATEJC010000182.1:0-13061 GCA_035278345.1 Bradyrhizobium sp.
CTTGCGGAAGGGAGCGAGTGTCGCGGCGTCGACCTCGGACGTCGCAAAGCCGACAAATCCGACGATCGGGATGCGCGGCTGCTGCGCGAGCGCGGCGTATGGCGATGACGCCGCCATGACCAAGATGCCGAGAAATTCCCGTCGTCTCATTTGACTATCCCGCGGTCCGCCGAGTGAAGTTTGAATCATGGCGACTAATGCCGCGCTTGCCGGGGTTTCGGGGCTTACGCGGCCAGATCGAGCCTCGAATCTATCTCCTGGCGTAACGCCGCAAAATCGATCGGCTTGGTAAGCAGGCCCTCGGCGCCCCGTTCGATTGCTTTCTTCCGCGTCTCCGGATCGCCATAGGCGGTGATCATGATGATCGGCACGTCCGGCCGCTCGGCACGCATGTTCGGCAGCATGTCCAGCCCGCTCATTCCGGGCATGTTGATGTCCGACAGGATCAACACCAATGTGCCGTCGCGCAATTCCCCTGCCCGCCGCAGCGCTGCCGGCGCCGAGACGGCAAATTCCATCAGAAACCGGCCGTTGCGCAGGTCGCGCCGAAACTGCTGGCGGAACAGCGCCTCGACGTCGGGCTCATCGTCCACGACGAGTATATAAATGCTCAATTCCTGCTCCCGGTATTTGCCCCCGCCGCGCCGCTTCGCGGCAACGTGATGATGAACTCGGTAAATGAACCCGGCTCGGTCGCCACATCGATCTTGCCGCCGTGCTGCTTCACGACGATGTCGTGGCTCATCGAAAGGCCGAGCCCGGTGCCCTCGCCGGCCGGCTTGGTGGTGAAGAAAGGATTGAACATCTTCTCCTTCACATCAGGTGGAATGCCGGTGCCGTTGTCGCGAATGCGGATCTCCACCTTGCCGCCGAGGTTCTTCGTCGCCGCACTCAGCGTCGGCTCAAAGCCATCGGCGGCCGTTTCCTTGCGCTTGGTCGCGGCATAGAAGCCGTTGGAAATCAGATTGAGGAGCACGCGGGTGATTTCCTGCGGATAAACATCGATCATGCCGGCCGAGGGATCGAAATCGTGCTTGAGCGTGACGTTGAAGCCGGATTTTTCCGCCCGCGCGCCATGATAGGCCAGGTTGAGGCTTTCCTCGACAATGGCGTTGATGTCGGCGGGACGGTGCTCGCCGGAACCCTCGCGCGAATGCAGCAGCATGTTCTTGACGATGGAATCGGCGCGCTTGCCGTGCTGGACCACCTTGTCGAGGTTGCCCCTCAGCATGTGCGTCAGTTCGTCGATCTCCTCGCGGGCCTTGTCGTCGATGGAAGCGGATTTCAGCACGTCGTTCAGCTCGTCGATCAGCTCCGTCGAGAGCGAGGAGAAATTGTTGACGAAATTGAGCGGATTCTTGATTTCATGTGCGATGCCGGCGGTGAGCTGACCAAGCGAGGCAAGCTTCTCGGTCTGCACGAGCCGATCCTGCGCCGTACGCAGTTCGTCGAGCGATTGAGTCAATTCGCTGGTTCGCTCCCGCAGTTCATTGAGCAGGCGCGCGTTCTCGATCGCGATGACGGCCTGGTTGGCGAAGTTGGTGACAAGCTCCGTCTGCTTGTCGGTGAACGGCCTGACTTCCTGGCGGAAGATCGTAATCGAACCTATCAGCTCGTTCTCCTTGAGCATCGGCACGATGACCAGCGTGCGCGCCCCAGCAAGATCGGCAAGGGCGCGGACGTTGGGATTGCCCTCGATGTAGGGCGCTTGTGTTCGGATATCGTCGATATGAACCGTCTGACGGGTCCTTTCGACGGTGCTGAGCCCGCTCTCGGGGTGCGGCCGGATCACCTTGTAGAGCTGGGTATCGGCATAGGCCTTTGGCGCATTGTAGAGCGACTCGGTGCGAAAGCCGCCATCCTCGTAGAGCGTCAGGGTGCCGAACTTGGCGCCACAAATCCGCGTCGCGTTTTCCAGCATCTTGTCGAAAACCGGCTTCAGTTCGCCGGTCGACGAACTGATGGTTTCGAGGACTTCGGAGGTCGCGGTTTGCTGCTGCAGAGATTCTGTGAGCTCAGCGGTGCGCTGCTCGACCTTGCTTTCCAGGTCTGCGTAGGATTCCTGCAGCCTTGCGCCCATGTCGTTGAACTGATTGGCAAGGCCTTCGAGTTCGTCACCCGTCTTGATGGAGATGCGCTGGGCAAAGTCGCCGCCGCCGATGCGCTCGGCGCCGGCGCGCAGCGCCTGAATCGGTCCGACCATGCGCCGCGCCAGGAAGATTCCGGCGAGCACCGCAAAGATCGAGGCGGCCAGCAGAACGATCGCGAGCCGCTGCAGCGCGGCATAGAGCGAGGCATAGGCTTCCTGGACCGGCAGTTCGACAAACATGACCCATCGCAATGGCCAGATCGGCGCCGACGCCGTCAGCACCTCCTGACCCTGGATGTTCAATTCGCCCTGGAGGGAGTTCGCGGCAGAACTGGCCGGCCGAGGAGGCGGTGGGGTCGGAGGCGGAGTTGCGCGCGCGCCGGATGCGGATTGCGCCGCCGCCTGCGCGGCCGCGGCTGCGGCAGCGGCTTCCTCTTGCTGTTTGGCGATCGCCGCCTGTTCCTCCAGCGCCGCGCGCACCTGCACTAGCTTCGACATGTCGGTGTTGCGCAGGACAAGACTGATGTCGGGATGCGCGATCAGCCGGCCCTGCGAGCCCACCACATAGGCGTGGCCGGACTCGCCAACCTTGATCTGCGAGACGACCTCCCAGATCAGCTTCAGATTCACTTCCGCGACGCTGACGCCGGAGTCCTTGCGGGAGCCGGCAAGAGACAGGGTCATGTAGGGTTCGGATCCGCCGCGGAAATATACCGGGCCATAGTAGACCTTGTTGGCGACGGCTTCCGTGAACTTCGGGTTCTTCGAGAAATCAACGCCGCTGTCCATCACGTCTATGTCCACCCGGGATATACGCAGTCGTTCCTTCCCCTTGGAGTCGATCTGCGTAATTTCGGTGACCGCCGGCACCTGGCGGAGCAGCCGCAGCGCGTCGAAGCGGCGGCTCTCAAGCGAGTTGGCCGACCAAGGCAACTGCGTGGTCCAGCCGAGCTGGCTTTCGATCTCCTTGATGAATTGCCCGATCTTCGCCGCCGCGGCCTCGGCCTGTTCATGCTGAATGCGGATCAACGAGGTCTTGTGTTCGCGGTAATAGAAAAAGACCTCGAAAATTCCGTTCGTTAAAAGTGCGATGGCAACTACAGCGACGAACAGCGCAACGTATTTGGTAAAAAGCCGGCTGCGAATTGTCCTGCCTGCAAATCCGCTCGCCGCCGGCACAGCGGCAGCCGCCGGCGAAGCCGGCGTTCCCCTCTCTGACGCGTCAGGGTGAACAGAAATGCTCATCCCTTCAAAGCTAGCAAGAAAAGCGGAATTTGTCTCCGGCAGCAGTGGCGCAGGGGCGGCCGCGGCCCCGGTCAACGATGCCCGCCGCGGGGATCGCTGCTGCCCTATCGCAACTTTGGCGGTTATTCGATTAACTCGTCGGCACTGGCCAGCAACGCCGGGGGTATGGAAAGGCCGAGTGTCCTGGCCGTCTTCAGGTTAACGACGGTCTCGAATTTCGAGGGCTGCTGAATTGGCAGATCGGAAGTTTTGGCGCCCTTCGCTATGCGATCGACATAACCCGCAAGCCGCCGATACTGCTCGGATTGCAGCGGTCCATAGGTGCAGATGGCGCCGCTTCGGGCGAAAATGGACCATGCGGCCACGACCGGAATGCGCTGGCCAGCGGCAAAATCGAAGATCACTTTTCGGTTCTGGACCGCGAAGCCGTCGGAAAAGACCGAAATCGCCTGCACGGGATCGGCCTTCATCGCCGCGAACGCCTCCTCCAGCCTGGAGACGGATGGCGTCGGATAGTATCGGATATCGATACCGAGACGCCGGCCTGTTTCCTCGGAATGAGCCCTCTCGAGATTCACGCCTTGGTGTTCGGGGTTGGCGATGATCGCGACGCGGCGCAGACCTGGAACGATGTCGCGCAGGATTTCCAGCCGCTTGCCGTTCAGTTCGGCGGCCATCAACGTCACGCCCGTCATATTGCCTGTTGGCTTCGACAAGCTCTCGGCAAAACCTGCTGCAACCGGGTCGCCGCTGAAAATGTAGACGACGGGAACAGGTATCGCTTGCTTTGCGATCATCGATACGGCGGCCCCCTGGGCGATGATCAGCTCGACGCGAGATTGCACCAACTCTGCCGCGAGCTCGGGCACACGTTCGAGCTCATCGTTGCCGAACCGGTAATCGATGAAGAGGTTATGCCCTTCCACATAGCCGAGTTCGGCAAAGCCCTGACGCATGGCCGCGAGGTAGGGCGTAAGGCTTGCCTCTTGCTGGGCGGTTAGCCAGCCAACCTTGAGAGTCTTCGCATTGCTCTGGGCGACCGCCAGCTGTGGAAGGCCGGCCACAGCTCCGGCCAGGGTCAAGAAGGCGCGCCGGTCGAGCTTCATGCTCCGCGTTCCCCTTCACTGGAAAGGGAGGCGAGGTTATCGCAGAATTCCCATCCGCGACAACCATCGTCCACTCCGGGCCGGCAGAACCGCGATTTGACGGGAGTCAAGCCGGCCTTTCACCCCTTGTTCTGAAGCATATCCTCGCCGATGATGGCGCCAACAAGAAAATACATAGGGGGAGCGTCGCCATGCCTGTATTGCGTTGGATTCTCGCAAGCCTGCTGCTGGTGACCGGCGCAGTTCCGTCATTCGCGCAAGGCTATCCCAACCGGCCGGTGCGCGTGGTGGTCGGCTTCCCACCCGGCGGCCCGACCGACGTCATCGCCCGTATCGTAGCGCAAAACCTTTCCGACAGTCTCGGGCACCAGTTCTTTGTCGAGAACATTCCCGGCGCCGGCAGCAACACCGCCTCCGGCCAGGTCGCGCGCGTGACACCGGACGGCTACACCATCATGGTGATCAGCACGGGCTTCATCGTGAACCCCAGCCTTTACGCAAAGGTGCCGTACGATCCGGTCAAGGATTTTACCGCGGTGACGCTGGTCGCGGCCTCGCCCAATGTCGTCGTGGTCAACCCGCAGGTGCCGGCGAAGACGCTGCCGGAGCTGGTGAAGCTGATCCGCGACAATCCCGGCAAATACAGTTATGCCGGCCCCGGCGTCGGCTCGACGCCGCACCTCGGCGGCGAGCTGTTTCGTCTGACCTACGGGCTCGATCTCGTTCACGTCCCCTTCACGGGCGCGGCGCCCGCCGTGCAGGCCACCGTCGGCGGCCACACGCCGATTGCGTTCACCGCGCTGCCCTCTTCGCTGGCGGCGATCCAGGCGGGGCAAGTGCGCGCGATCGGAATTGCGGCGACGGAACGCGCGGCGCAAGTGCCTGACGTGCCGACCTTCGCCGAGCAGGGCGTGACCGGCCAGGAAGCCGATACGCTGACCGGCATCGTCGCCCCGGCCGGCACGCCGAAGGAGATCGTCGAGCTGCTCGCCCGCGAGATCAAGAAAAGCGTGGCACGGCCCGACGTGAAGGAGAAGCTGGCGACGCTCGGCTTCAAGCCGGTTGCCAACACGCCCGACGAATGGGCCGCGCGCATCAAGCTCGAGATCGAGAAGTGGGGCAAGGTGGTGCGCGACGCCAATCTGCGGATCGAGTGAGACAGGCCTCGCGCCCGATCAATCCGCCGATGGCGCGGAATCGCGGGATACGACGCCGAACGGCGAGGCGAAGCAAAGGCTGCTCCAGGCCAGCGCCTCCGTCCCCGCAACATGATCGCCAATCAGGCCGGCCAGCTCCGCGACATGCGTCGACGGCATGAAGTGCCCTGCCCCGCAGATCGTGCGCAGCGAAGCGTTTGCCAGCGCGCCACTCAGGATATCGGCAGTCCTCGTCAGGGTTGGCGCGCTGCACTCGCCCCGGATGACGAGACTCGGAAGCAGGATGTTGCCGAAGGTTTCGAGCAGCGGATCAAATGTTGTGCGCATGTCCAGGACGTGGGCCGGAGTTGTCTTGACGATATACTCCCTCGTTCTGGAGGGCAGCGCATCGAAGCCTCCCGGGCCGGCGAAGTGGTCGACGACGCGACGCGCCGCTTCCGGCTCGCCGTTCTCGAACGAACTGAGATAGTCCTCACGCATCGCGATGAACTGTTGATAGAGCGCGTGCTCGCCGTGCTGACACAACAGACCGCACGCTACCGGCTCGATCAGGGTCAAGCTCATGAGCGGGAAGAGGCCGCATCGTGCGACGTCGAGGCAAGCCAGCGCACCGAACGAATGTCCGACGAGGTGCACGGGGCCGCCTGCGCGGCGAATGACCGCTTCAACAATCTCCGCCTGCCGGTCGATCGATGTATCGGCCGGTGACCGGCGCTCGCGCGTACCGCCATAGCCCGGAAGACTCGTCGTTACCGTCCGGAAACGGCCACCCAGCGCCTCTATCACACCGCGCCAGGCCGATGCCGTCGCCCAGGATCCCGGCACGAACACGATGGTGGGGCCTGCTCCCTCTTCGAAGTAGTCGATGCATCCGTAGCGGTCCTTCAGCATCCTGGCCTCCCGGATTTCTGTTACTGGAGACAGTGCACGAAGGGCGGTTGCGACACTTTATCAGCTGCTTACAATTCCATTACCGGCGACTAACTTTGCGCAGTTCGCGTGTTAGGCTGCAGGCAGCGCGGATAGATCGGGAGCGGAAGATTGCGCTATCTGTTTGAGGATTTTGCCCTCGACGCCGACAGGCGGGAATTGCATCGCGGGTCCGATGCCGTCTCGATTGCGCCGCAGGCATTCGATCTTCTGCTTTACCTGATCCGCAACCGGCAGCGCGTCGTCAGCAAGGACGATCTGATCTCCGCGATCTGGGGACGACGCGCTGTCACCGATGCGGCGCTTGCCACCCGCCTCAACTCGGCGCGCGCCGCGATCGGCGATTCGGGCGAGGAACAACGCCTCATCAAGACGCTGCAGCGGAAAGGCTTTCGCTTTGTCGGGCAGGTGGTTGAAACCAGCGCGGCGGCGAACAGCGCCGTTCAGCCAGCGCCAATCGCTACCGGGACTTCCGACAAGCCTTCGATCGCGGTGCTGCCGTTCCAGAATTTGTCCGGCGATCCGGACCAGGAATATTTTGCCGATGGGCTGGTCGACGACATCACCACCGAGCTGTCGCGATTCAAGGCGTTATTTGTCATCGCGCGCAATTCGTCATTCACCTACAAGGGAAAGTCCGTCGACATCAAGCAGATCGGACGGCAGCTTGGCGTGCGTTACGTGCTCGAAGGCAGCGTGCGAAAGGCCGGCATGCGGCTGCGGATCAACGGGCAACTGATCGATGTCGCGACCGGCGCACACCTCTGGGCCGATCGGTTCGACGGCACCGTGGAAGACATTTTCGATCTGCAGGACAAGGTGACCCGGCAAGTCGTGGGAGCCATCGCTCCGGAAGTCGATCGCGCCGAGATGGAGCGGGCAAGTCGAAGATCTACAAGCAGTGTCGACGCGGTGACGGCATATTACCGCGGCCTGCCTCACATCGGTTTTCCAACCACTGCTGAGAACAATGACGCTGCCTTGAAGCACTTTGAGACGGCGATTGCGCTCGATCCCAATTTTGTGCCGGCCTATGGCGGCGTTGCTGGTTGTATAGGATGGCGATGGGGCAACAAATGGCCTGGCGACATCGCTGAAGACAGGGCGAAGCTCCTGCGCTGCTCGGAACGCCTGAAGGAACTGGGAGCGGACGACGCCTTTACGCTAAGCATTGTCGGCTTCAGCCTGTTCTGGGTCCGTCTCGACTTCGATGCCGGGCTTGAGATGATAGAACGTGCCGTGCAATCAAATCCAAATTGTTCAGATGCGCTCCGCGCCCGTGGGTTTGTGCAAGGCTGGTACGGCGAGTCCGACCTTGCTGTCGCCGATCTCGAACGATCAATGCGCCTTAGCCCGCGTGATCCATTGAACTATGTTGCGATGCTGGGGCTGGCGCTTGCGCACCACAATGCGGGCCGGCATGCCGAAGCGGTTACATGGGCAGACAGGGCTATTCGGGCGTTTCCTCCATCTTTCCTCGTCGGAGTCAGCCAAGCCATCCTGTGTTACGTGGGAGCGGGAAGGCTGGAAGAAGCGCAAAGACTGATGACGGAATCTCTCCGTCGCAATCCCGGATGGCGTCGTTCGACCTACATCCACCCGCTATGGATCAGATCGTCCAAACTTAGATCAGAATTTCTTGAAGCGTTTGTCGCAGCGGGGCTACCCGAATAGAGGTTGCGCCGCGCAACCCTCTATTCAAACAACTTCCCGCGCCCGCAATCCAGCAATCGCATCCACATCGTAGCCAAGCGAGCGCAGCACCTCGTCGGTGTGGGCGCCGAGCTCGGGGGCCATGTGGTCGAGACGGCCGCCGCCGTGCTCGAGACGAAAGCCGCTTCCGGCGAAGCGAAGGCGGCCGTAGGGCGTGTCGAGTTCCTGGATGGCGCCGCGCGCGTTGATCTGCGGATGGTCGATCACTTCCTCGACCTTCCATATGCTGGCGCAAGGCGCGCCGGCGGCTTCCAGAATCTTCTCCCACTCGCGCGCGCCTTTGGCCGAGAGCTTTTCCTCGATGATGGCGCGCAGCGCCGGCTCGTTGTTCTGCCGCTCGAACCAGTCGGCAAAGCGCGGGTCCTCGAAGGTGGCTTCGCAGCCGAGCGCGCCCATCAGCGCGCGATATTGCTTCTCGGTGTTGACGGCGAGCAGGATGTAGCCGTCGCCCGCCCTGAAGAGATTGGCGGTGGGACGGCGGCTCACGGCCTGATTGCCCGACAGCTGCTGCTTGTGGCCGGCGACGGAATAGTCCGCGATCTGCCCGGAGAGGAAGGCCAACGTCGCCTCCAGCATGGAGACGTCGACCAGCTGGCCCTTGCCGGTCTGGTTGCGCTGGAACAGCGCGCTGGAAACGCCGAACGCGGCGGTGGCGCCGGAGAGCACGTCGCACACGGCAAAACCGGCGCGCGTCGGCCCGGTCTCGGCATGGCCGGTGATCGCCATGATGCCGCTCATCGCCTGGATCTTGCCGTCATAGCCGGCGCCGAGACGCTCCGGGCCGGTCTGGCCGAAGCCGCTGATGGCGCAATAGATCAGCCGCGGGTTGATTTGCGACAGGGCGGCGTAGCCGATGCCGAGCTTGTCCATCACGCCGGGGCGGAAATTTTCCATGACGACGTCGACTTGCGCGGCGAGCTGCTTGGCGATCGCGATCGCCTCGGGCTTGGAGAGGTCGAGCGTCAGGCTGCGCTTGTTGCCGTTGATCGCCTGCCATCCCGGCGCGAGGCCACGCTCGGCCCATTCGCGGCTCAGCGGCGTGCGGCGCATATCCTCGCCCTCGCGCCGCTCCACCTTGATGACGTCGGCCCCGAGCAGCGCCAGCTGATAGCTGGCATAGGGGCCGGCGAGCACCTGCGTGAAATCCAGGATCTTCACGCCTTCGAACGGTCGGGTCACTTAACGCTTCTCCGGACCGGCAACTCAGGCGGCGCGATTGCCGCGCGCGATTTCCTTCTGCCGGTCGAACTCGGCGCGTCGGCGCGCCAGCTCCTCGGGACTCATCTGCGCGACGTTGTTGTAGCCGAGCTTCCAGGAGGCGTCCTCGCTCCAGCGCAGCGGCGACTGCAACGTGGTCTGCGCGCCGGTGGCGCTCTCGAGCAGCCGCAGCGCCAGCTCGAGCGTCAGCTCCTGCGAGGCCACGTCCTGCGGCTTGCCGGCGGAATTGCCGAGCGGGAAATCGGAGAACAGAAAGCGCGGCACGGCGGCGTGCTCGACGATATCCTTGGCGCATCCCATCACGACGGTCGGAATGCCGTTCTCTTCGAGATGCCGCGCGACCAGCGCCGTGGTCTGATGGCAGACCGGACAGTTCGGCACCAGCACGGCGACGTCCACCTTGTCGGCCTGGCAGCGCGCGAGGATTTCCGGCGCATCGACATCGATGGTGACGCGATGGCTGCGGTTGGTCGGCGCGCCGAAGAAGCGCGGCGCAACCTCGCCGATCCGACCACGGGCTTTCGCCTTCAGAAGCTGCGGCAGCGGAAACCAGGTGCCGCTGTCGGTCGCCGTGGTGTGCTTGCGGTCGTACCCGATGTGGGAGATACGCAGATCGTGCTCGGCGGCGGTGTCGCCGTCATAGACCGTGTAGAACTTGGCGCTGCCATTGTAGGCGGCACCGGGGCCCTGATCGCCCTTGGTGGGATCGTAGGGCGCCGCGGTCGTAATGATGGTGACGCGCGATTGCGACAGCGGCTTGCTCAGCGGCTGGAACGGCGCTTCTGTGTAGTGCGCCCAGCGGTACGGCGTGGTGTAGCCGATCGCCGCGTAATAATCGCGCGTCCGCTGCATATAGGGAACGGGAGAGTCGTAGTCGGGCGCGAAGCCGAATTCGTCGTCTGACGGGGCGGCCATGTTTCTCTCCGTGCGTCTTTACTTGCCGCCCAGCCTAGATTCCCGCCGACTCGCCCGCAAGTGCTGCGCGGCAGACCGGCGATGCAATTCCGCCCTGCCCTCACCTTGCGCGCTCACCTGGCCCGGGTCAGTGCGAGCCAGATACCGCCGCCGATCATGAAGCCGCCGGAGACGCGCGAGACCATGCGTGTGCGGCGCGCCGAGAAGAACTTGCGGGCCCGGCCGGCAAGCAAGGCGTAGACCGCATCCGTCATGACCGCGGTGACCATGAAGGTAACGCCGAGCAGCGCTACCTGCGGAAAATGCGGCTGGCTCATGTCCATGAACTGCGGGATGAAGGCGCCGAAGAACACCAGCACTTTCGGGTTCGACAGCAACACGAGGAATCCCTGCAGGAAGAAGCCGCCGCGCGGCGGCGCGGGTTTCTCGTCCACGCTGATGCCCTCAACCGGGGAACGGATCAGCTTGATGCCGAGCCAGACCAGGTAGGCCGCGCCCGCAAAGCGCACCCAGTCGAACCAGTAGCCCATGGTCGCCATCAGCGAAGTCAGGCCGACCGCGACGACACCGATCACGATGGCAAGGCCTGCTTGCGCGCCCGCGACATTGATCAGCGCCGCGCGCGTGCCGTAGCGCAGGCCGTTGGCGATCAGGAGGCTGACGATCGGACCCGGCAACAGCGCCAGCGCGATGCAGGCGACAACAAAGGCGAGATAGGCTTGCAGCGACATCATGATGGGGAAACCTGTGTGACGAATGATAGCCAATTATGCACGTGCAAGCCGGCGATGGAAGGCGCTGGTCAGCGCGATTGCATGGCCGATTGCACCCATTGCCAAATCTCGTTCGTTGCCAGCAAGCCTACGGCAGCCGGTTGCACATCGCCCGCCACGGCGGCCGGGCCCTGTGCCACCGCAACCAGAACATCGCAGCGATGCGACACAGCGATGCCGACGGCGACATGCCGCGCCTCGTCCGGCATTCGTAGCTCGTAGGTCCTGAGGCGGCCGGGCATATCGGCGACGCGGATCACCTCGCCGGGCCGCAACGGCGCAAAGCGCGGGCTGATCAGGTCGAGATCGCTGACGCGATCGACTTCTTCGTCATCCGCAACACCGCGGTCGCAATTGCAGAAGCCGAGTTTTGGCCGCACATAAAGCTGGATGCCGCTGCAGCCGCCCTCGCAGCGGAAAGCGCGTCCCGCGGGCCAGCCGTCGCGGGGAAACGGCCAGGCGATTTCGCGCCAAGCGGCTTGCGGCGACTGAAGGGCGGCCGCGCCCGGCAATGCGCCAAGCACCGTCACCGCCGCTAGTATGGCCGGCCACCGCCTCACGGCGAGGGAAGTCCTGCAACGGCGCGTGCCGGTCCGGTCAGTTCGAGAATATGCAGTCCGGTGTTGGCACGATCGACGATGTAGATGTAGCCGCGTTCGTCGGTCTCGACATTGTTGGTCTGGATCGCGACCTTGCAGCGCTCCTTTTCGTCGATCTTGACGCAGCGCTTGTCGGTCGCCGCCGTGATGGCGGGAATGAAGTAGCCGGCTTCGACGGGATGATAGGGATCGCGGATGTCGAGCGCGCGGACGCCGGCATTGAAGAAGGAGATGAAGGCCATCTTCTTGTAAAAGACCGGCGCCATGCTTTCGTTGGAGGAATGCGCGCCGAACCGGCCTCCCCGCTCGCAAAAGCCGCCGCTCGACTCCTTCACCGTGTAGTTCGAGATCATCATCGGCAGCTTCTCCACCGTGACATCGGCGAACCACACCATCTGCCGCGGCTCGTTGCATTCGTTGAGGATTGCTTCATCCACGATCATCACGATGTCGCGCGACTTGCCGTCCTTGTCCCTGGCAAATTCGGCGATCGGCATGTCCTTCATCGGAAAGGTCGTGTGCGCGCCGTTCATCGCCGACATCGGCATGCGCGCGATCTCGGGAATGCGAAGATTTTCCGGCGTCGGCTCCTTCGGCCCGTTAAGCAGCTTGTCGCGATCGACGATCTGCAGGAAACCGCCCTTGTTGGTGCCGTAGCCGAAATAGATGCGGTTGCCCGAAGGCCCGGTCGAGATCGGGCCGTGCAGTTCGGTCGGCACCGCACCGGTCGCGCCGGGCTCCTGTCCCGGCAAGCCAAAATCCCTGATCTTCACGGGATGTGCGGGGTCGCTGAGATCATAGACCTGCGTCATGCGGCGGGTCCGCCAGTCCGGCGCACCTGACACGAGGAAGGCGATACCGGTGTCGCATTCCCACCAATTCTTGTGCGTGTCCTTTAGTCCGCCGATGCGGCTGACCAGCACCGGGCTTTCCGGGTTCGCGACATTCCAGATCTCGTGAGCTTCACCGCCGAAAGTGCGCAGCATGTAGACGGCGCTACGATCGCCCTTCGGCAGGGTCTTGCCGTCGCAGATGCGCACCATCTGCGCGCCGCCGGATTCATATTTGCCCGGTTGCCCTGGAATGTGCCGCAGATATTTCGGCTGCGCGGGATCGGTGACGTCGACGATCGAGGTGCCATTCGGCTCGGCCTTGCCGGTCTGCGGATTGACAGGCGCTGGCGTCTCATCGGTGCCGCCGTGATGCCCGATATAGGCGATCCAGCGCTCGCCCTGGTGATGGATGGTCGGCTGATAGGCGCTGCGCGCCTGCAGGTCGTTGTAGCCTACCAGCCGCATGTTTTGTGCTTCCGGCGG
>DATEJC010000183.1:0-4798 GCA_035278345.1 Bradyrhizobium sp.
ATTTCGGGGATACTAAAACCAACCCGGCGCAACCTCGCACGGGCTGATCGGGATTGGCTTGGCGTTGATGCTTGACACGCCCTCCCCCGGCCCCTCCCGCTTGGCGGGAGGGGAGCCAAGGGAAGCGCTTGGCTTCGCCGCGCTGCGCTGGCTTACGCCGCTTCTTTCTTCCGGCTCGCTTTCTTGCGCTCGTGCGGGTCGAGGATCGCCTTGCGCAGGCGGATCGACTGCGGCGTGACTTCGACCATCTCGTCGTCGTCGATATAGGCGATCGCCTGTTCCAGCGTCATCACGCGCGGCGGGGTGAGGCGGATGGCGTCGTCCTTGCCCGTCGAGCGGAAGTTGGTGAGCTGCTTGGACTTCATCGGATTGACCTCGAGGTCTTCCGGCTTTGCGTTCTCGCCGATGATCATGCCCTCGTAGAGCTTGTCCTGCGGCTTGACGAACAGCACGCCGCGGTCCTCCAGGCTGTTGAGCGCGTAACCCACGGCCTCGCCGGCGCAGTTCGAGATCAGCACGCCGTTGATGCGGCCTTCGATCTGGCCCTTGTAGGGGCCGTACTTCTCGAACAGGCGGTTCATGATGCCGGTGCCGCGCGTGTCGCTGAGGAACTCGCCGTGATAGCCGATCAGGCCGCGCGAGGGGGCGGAGAAGGTGATGCGGGTCTTGCCCTGGCCGGAGGGGCGCATGTCCGTCAGCTCGGCCTTGCGGCGCTGCATCTTCTCGACGACGGTGCCGGAGAACTCGTCATCCACGTCGATGACGACGGTCTCGTATGGCTCGGTGCGGTTGCCCGCCTCATCGGTGCCGAACAGCACGCGCGGGCGGCTGATGCCCAGCTCGAAGCCTTCGCGGCGCATGGTCTCGATCAACACGCCGAGCTGCAGTTCGCCGCGGCCGGCGACTTCGAAGCTGTCCTTGTCGGCGCTCTCGGTCACGCGGATGGCGACGTTGGTCTCGGCCTCGCGCAGCAGGCGGTCGCGGATCAGGCGGCTGGTCACCTTCTCGCCCTCGCGGCCGGCGAGCGGGCTGTCGTTGACGGCGAAGCGCATCGCCAGCGTCGGCGGGTCGATCGGCTGCGCGGCGATGGGATCGGTCACTTCCGGCGCGGCGATGGTGTTGGAGACGGTCGCCTTTTCGAGGCCGGCGATGGCGATGATGTCACCTGCGCGGGCTTCGTCCACCGGCACGCGGTCCAGCCCGCGGAACGTAAGCAGCTTGGAGGCGCGGCCGCTCTCGATCACCTTGCCTTCGCCGTCGAGCGCGCGGATCGGGTCGTTGATCTTGATCACGCCCGACTGCACCCGGCCGGTGAGCACGCGGCCCATGAAATTGTCGCGGTCCAGCAGGGTGGCGAGGAAGCTGAACGGTGCATCGACTTCGAGCGCCGGAGGCGGCACGTGATCGACGATGAGCTGGAACAGCGGTTCCAGCGTACCTTCGCGCGCGTCGATGTCCTCGCCGGCATAGCCGTTGCGCCCTGAGGCGTAGAGCACCGGAAAATCGAGCTGCTCGTCATGCGCGTCGAGGCTGACGAACAGGTCGAATACCTCGTCCAGAACTTCGCTGGCGCGGCCGTCGGGACGATCGATCTTGTTGACGACGACAATGGGGCGCAGGCCCAGGCCGAGCGCCTTGCCGGTGACGAACTTGGTCTGCGGCATCGCGCCCTCGGCGCTGTCGACCAGCAGGATCACGCCGTCGACCATGGAGAGGATACGCTCCACCTCGGCGCCGAAATCGGCGTGGCCGGGGGTATCGACGATGTTGATGCGATAGCCGTTCCACTCGATCGAGGTAGGCTTGGCAAGGATGGTGATCCCGCGCTCCTTCTCGAGGTCGTTGGAATCCATCGCGCGCTCTTCCACGCGCTGGTTGTCGCGGAATGTGCCGGACTGGCGGAAAAGCTGGTCGACAAGCGTGGTCTTGCCGTGGTCGACGTGCGCAATGATGGCAATATTGCGCAGGGGAAGCGGGGCGGACATCGTAAGCCTTGCAATTCGAGGAGCGTGATCGCGGTGCATATGCTGCACCGCAAAATTTGCGCGCCCTTAGCCGATGCGGGCGATTCCGGCAAGCACTACGCGAGATCGGGCTTCGAACAGTAACTGTGGCATATGCGCCACGGGGTGCGCCTTCTCTGCAGCCCTTGAGAAGCATTGATTGTGTCTCTTGCGAAATCTCGTAAGGTATCGATTATCTTAATTCGGTGAGAACTGCGCGAACAGAAGACGCAGGCCGCCAGACGGGTTGAAGAGGCGGAAATTCATGAAAGGCTTTTCTACGGGCCTGTCCGTAGGTTTATTGCGCGGGCGCTGCATCCTTGCGGCAGGTGCGGCGGTGACTGCATTCGCCGGGGCGCCGGGCGCACTTGCCCAGGAGGGCGAGGGCGAATATGCCGACGCCATCATCGTGACCGCCACAAAGCGCGAGCAGAGCTTGCAGGACGTGCCGGTTTCGGTCTCGGTCACCACCGCCGAGACGATCGAGCGCGCACAGATCCGCGACCTCAAGGACCTGCAGACCGTCGTGCCGTCGCTGCGCGTCAATCAACTGCAGAGCAGCGCCAATACCAACTTCTACATTCGCGGCTTCGGCAACGGCGCGAACAACGCGGGCATAGAGCCTTCGGTCGGCCTGTTCGTCGACGGGGTCTATCGCTCGCGCTCGGCGTCGATGATCGCGGACTTCCCGGATATCGAACGCATCGAAGTGCTGCGCGGCCCGCAATCGACGCTGTTCGGCAAGAACGCCTCGGCGGGCGTGATCTCGATCGTGACGCAAAAGCCGCAGTTCGAATTCGGCGGCGATGTGGAGGCGGGCTACGGCAATTATGATGCCCTGGTGCTCAAGGGCCGGGTCACCGGGCCGATCACCGACACCATCGCGGCGAGCATAGCCGGCGGGATCAACCGGCGCGACGGCATCGTGCGCGATCTTGCCACGGGTGATCGCACCAATGACCGCGACCGCTGGTTCGCGCGCGGGCAGTTGCTGTTCGACAATCACGACGACTTCCAGGTCCGCCTGATCGGCGACTACGGCAGGATCGACGAGAACTGCTGCGCGGCCGTCAACTTGCGCCAGGCCCTGCCGACGCAGGCGATCTTCGCGCTGGGCGGCGCGGTGAACCAGCCCGATCAGAAGTTCGACGACATCACCTACAACAACTTCGAATCCTCCAACCGGATCAGGAACTGGGGCCTTTCGGGGCAGGTCGATTACGACCTTGGCGCTGTGAAGCTGACCTCGATCACGGCTTACCGCCGGACCGATGCGGTGACCAACCAGGATTCCGACTTTTCCAGCGCCGACCTGCTGGAGGGCAATTGGCAGGACCTGAGGATCAGGACTTTCACCCAGGAACTGCGCGCCAACTTCGATATGGGCGATAGGCTGCACGGCCTTGTCGGCGGTTATTACTTCAACGAGAAGATCGGCCAGAACAACGAGGTCTTCTGGGGCCAGGACGCGCGGAACTATGCCGATTTCCTGGTGCGGAAGGCGACTGGCAACCTGCTCAGCATTCCCTTGCTGGAGGGGGCCCTCGGTGCGCCCGCAGGCTCATTCTTCCAGGCTGGCACGGGCCTCACCGAGGAATACAGCCTCAAGAACGAGGCATGGTCGCTGTTCGGACAGCTCGATTTCGAAGTGACTCCTGGCCTGACCCTGACCGGTGGGATCAACTACACGCACGACAAGAAGCGTTTCGCGACCAACACCACCTCGAGCGATGTCTTCGCCGGCATCGACCTCAGCGCGCCCGTCTTTGCGCCCTTGCGCGCGCTGCAGTTCTTTCCGCCGTTCATGAACGTGCCCAACCCGATCGAGCCCGGCAAGGTGAGCGACGGCGATTTCAGCTATACGGCGCGGATCGCTTATGACCTGAGCCGGTCGGTCAACGTCTATGCCAGCTTTGCCACCGGCTACAAGGCGGCGTCGGTCAATCTCTCGCGCGACAGCCGGCCGAGCGCGGCGGACCTTTCCGCGTTGCGGGCGCAGGGCCTTGCGGTGACCAACCTCACCGCCGGCAGCCGCTACGCCGAGCCCGAGGATTCGACGGTCTACGAGGCCGGTCTGAAAGGCAACTGGGGGCCGGTCACCGCCAATTTCGCGGTGTTCAAGCAAGTGATCCGGGGGTTCCAGTCGAACATCTTCACCGGCTCGGGCTTTTTCCTGGCCAATGCCGGCAAGCAGTCGGTCTTCGGCATCGAGTTCGACGGTTCGGCGCGGCCGGTGGAGCCCTTGCTGCTCACCCTGTCGATGACCTACCTCGACGGAAAGTACGACAGCTTCGCGCGCTCGGGCGTGGGCGACATAACCGGGACGAGGACGCCCGGCTACTCTCCGCTCTCCGCGACCTTCGGGGCCGAGTACACGCAGGCGATCGGCAACGGCGACCGGCTGATCCTGCGCGCCGATTACCATTACGAGGCACCGTTCATGCTGGTCGAGGGGCTGCCGGGGCTGACCGTCAAGGACGCGGCGGGCAATATCATCGACGCCAGCGCCGCCATTCAGGCCGCGCGGGATTTCAAGCAGGACGTCAACGACGTGAACGCCTCGCTGACGTATGCGATGGCGAACGGCTTCGAAATCTCGGTCTGGGGCCGCAACCTGCTCGACAACCGTACGATCCTGCAGATCTTCGACAGCCCCGCGCAGCCGGGCTCGATCTCGGGCTATCCGAACCAGCCGCGCACTTATGGCGTGGCGGCGCGCTACCGCTTCTGACGAGCGGAGCGCTTGCCGGCTCGCTTCCGGGGGGGGGGAAGGCCGGGCCGGCAAACTGGGGGGT
>DATEJC010000184.1:0-10060 GCA_035278345.1 Bradyrhizobium sp.
TCTCGCCGCAACCGGTCAATTTCTCGCCGCGGCTGCGACATTCGTGGTCGGGGAGTTGCTGAAGCTCGTGCTCATCGAGCGGTTGTTCGCCCTCACCCGGGACAAGCTGATGAAGATTCCTGCGTTCGCCTGGATATACCGTTATTACACGCAGGCCATCGGCTGGCTGAAATCAACGGCGGCCTGGCAATCGATCCTGGCCCTGAAGCACGCGATCGCCGAACATATCAGGACTTGGCGGGCACGCGCATTCCAGCATTGGGCTATGCTGCGCGACCATTGACCGGTCGCGACAAGCGCAATGGTGGAATCGGTTCTGTAAGTCGGACATTCTTCTAATCCTCGTGCGGTAAAGTTGGCGGCGCAGGTGTCGATACCGGCTGCGTCGGCGCAGGCGTCCTGTTCTCCGCCGATTTCCTTGCGCTCTCGCCCAGGTGGATGGTCAGGAACAACAGGCCGCCTGCAATGAGGGCCAGGCCCAGCCAAGCCCGTATCTCGATTGCCCGGCGAGACCTACTCCTTCGCAGCCAGGACAGGATGGTCATCCAGCGCGGCTCCAGCCAGCTTGAGCTGCTTTCGCACGGTGGCGGCTGAATTGCCCACCTTGTCAATCGCGGCCTGCAGCTCGTCCCGCGTTACGTTGAGCGCATGAGTCCAGTGTTTGACCTCATGAGCCTGATGCATGTTGATCTTCGAGCGATCAGGCCGCCCCCGTTTCGTCCGGCTGTCCATGCGCTCCTCCTGAAGACACAACAGTCCGGGAAGTGCGCAGTTCCATCCTTTCGGACACCGAAAACAGAGGGCCGATGCAGCACCACGCCAGGAAGAAGGCCCCGGCGTGCCTAGGAGGCCGGGCCTGTAGCCTGAACACTTGCCCGGCAGGTGTTCGGCCACGGAGATAGACTAGAGAAAGCCGGCAAACTTGCCTTGAGGCAGCTCAATAGCGGCGCATAGCGCTGACCTGCGCGGCACGGCCCTAGCACTGTCGGCTCGAACCTCGTTATGATGGCGTTCATTGGTCCGATAGATTTGCCCGCCCCAAGTGTACTTTTATCGATGCGATCGCACGATTGTCATGACAATGAATTGGAGAGGCCGTCTTGACTGAAAAGCCTTGCGGTCTCGGACGATGAGAAAGGTTCTGTCCAGGGTCGCATACGGACTTTTTGTCACGCTGTTTGTGGTGGTTGGATGCGAGTTGATGCTGCGCGCCATCGTCCTCGATCCATTCTATTACTGGAAATTCCGCTTCCAGTACGTTTCCCCGAATGCATACGTGAACCGAGCTGAAGGAGTCTGGACCTATCGGCCCAACGCCGCCCTGCGAGAGGTCGGCGTATACGCCATTCCCTCACCTCTTGCGCGTGAGCCGAAGCTGACGCTCGAACTGGATTGCCGCATGCGATCGAACAATCTCGGCCTGCTGCAGGATGACGATGTCTTGCCGGGAACGCCCACGACGTTTGTCTTCGGCGACAGCTTCACATCCGGACAGGGAGGCTGCCCATGGTTTCACAAGCTGCAAGCCCGTCGGCCGCAGGACCGGCTGTTGAACGCAGGCTTGCTGGGGACCGGGTTCGATCAGTGGTGGCGTCTGTTCGAATACCTGAGGGCACAGGGCGTGGTTGCCGATCGCGTGCTGCTGATCGCGATCAGCAATGATTTCAAGCGCAAGGCGTGGGTCTGGCCCGCAACCGACTTCAACTGCCTCGACCGCGGCATCTGCGTATGGGACGGCGTGTATTCCTGGCAGCCGGTCCGGCCGGACGAGACGGAGAACGAACTCGTGGCCCGCACCCGCGCACGCTACACGATGCGGTTCTCAAACTACAGCGCATTGAGTTTCTGGTTCCTGTCTCTCGAACAACACTCGATGTTTCTGAAGTTTCTCCATATGGCGGTCGAGAACCTGGCTGGCGTCCTGGTACATCAAAAAGCAGGAGTCCTTCCGGGGACCGAGACAGCTCTGAAAGGGTTCAAGTCGCTCGGCATTCCGGTCAAGGTGCTGCTGGTGCCGCAGAAGAACGAGACAGGCATGCTGGGAAATGAAGCAGACATGGCCGCTGCGGTCGCGACCCTCAACGCGCATGGGGTACCGTATGACCAGTGTCACTTGAATTATGACGACTTCCTGCCCGTCGATGGCCATCCCTCCGCAGCAGGTTACGAAAAGCTCGCCGCGTGCGCGGACCGGGCGCTAGGTGCTCAAAACCAGGCCGCCAGCCGTTGATTCTGAAAGCGGACGAATGTAGCGAAGTTCGTTATGATGCAGCCAATGGTCCCGGGATGCGCTTGCCCGCGTATAGACCTGACAACAAGGGAGTAACCACCTCATGAAACGCCGTACGTTCCTCAAGGGTAGCGCGCTGGCCGGCGCGACGACGCTGATTGCAGCACCTGCGATTGCGCAATCGTCGCCCGAGATCAAATGGCGGTTGACCTCGAGCTTCCCGAAGTCGCTGGACACGATCTTCGGCACGGCGCAGACCTTTGCGAAATACGTGGCCGATGCCACCGACAACAAGTTTCAGATCCAGACCTTTGCGGCCGGCGAGATCGTGCCAGGCCTGCAGGCGCTCGATGCCGTGAGCTCGGCGACCGTCGAGATGGCGCAGACGCCGCTCTATTTCTACATCGGCAAGGAGCCGGCGCTGGCCTATGCGACAGGCGCGCCGTTCGGCATGAATCATCGCCACCAGCATTCCTGGTGGTCGTTCGGCGGCGGCGCCGAACTCTGCAACGAGGCGCTGAAGCCCTTCAAGGCGCACGCGATCCTGTGCGGCAACTCCGGCACGCAGATGGGCGGCTGGTTCCGCAAGGAGATCAAGACCGTCGACGATCTGAAGGGCCTGAAATTCCGCATCGCCGGCATGGGCGGCCATGTGCTGGCCAAGCTCGGCATCGTGCCGCAGCAGATCGCAGGCGGCGAAGTCTATTCGGCGCTGGAGAAGGGCTCGATCGATGCCGCGGAGTTCGTCGGCCCCTATGACGACGAGAAGCTCGGCTTCTACAAGGTGGCGAAGTACTACTACTTCCCCGGTTGGTGGGAGGGCGGCGCCATGCTGCACATGGTCGTCAACGACGAGAAATGGAATGCGCTGCCCAAGCAGTATCAGGCCATCCTCAACCAAGCCGGAACGGCGGCGGGCAGCTGGATGATCGAGAAATACGACAGCGTCAATCCCGCCGCCCTGAAGCGCCTCGTCGCTGGCGGCGCCGAACTGCGCGCCTTCCCGCAACCGGTCATGGAGGCCTGCTACCAGGCGACGCAAGACCATCTCAACGAGATCGCTGAGAAGAGCCCGCTGTTCAAGAAAACCAAGGAGAGCCACGACGCGTATATGAAGGAAGTGCTCTTCTATACGCAGATCGCGGAGAACTATTACGACAACTTCCTGCTCAGCAAGATGCGCAAGGGCTGAGTGCGGCCGAGCGGGACGGCATCAAACAAGAAAACAACTCCGGGAGCGCTCTGCGAGCGCTACCCGAGCCTTGCGCATCAGAAAGGCTTCCATGAACAAGTCTGCTGAGGCTGCCGCCAGCGCAGGCTGTGCCGGCGCGCTGACCGGCGCCGCCGGCGCGCAGGATTCGTCGGAGACCACCGCCCTCAACAACAGCTTGCGCGGCGCGGTCGAACGCAAGGACGTTCCGGGCGTGGTCGCATTGGTCACCGATCGCGAGCGCGTGCTTTATCAGGGTGCATTCGGAGTGGCCGACGTCGCCACCAGCCGTCCGCTGACACAGGATGCGCTGTTTCGTATCGCGTCCATGACCAAGCCGGTCACGTCGGTCGCCTTGATGCAGCTTGTCGAGCAGGGCCGTCTCGGCCTCGACGATCCCGCCGCAAAATATCTGCCGCAGCTTGCTGAGTTGAAGGTCATTGAGTCCTTCGATGCGGCGACCGGCGCCTACCAGCTTCGTCCGCCAGCGCGGCCGCCGACCGTGCGACATTTCCTGACGCACACTTCGGGACTGGCCTATCCCTTCACGAGCGCAACCTGGCGCGATTTCAAACCGCGCGCCGGCGAAACCTATCCGTTCGGCGGACCGCTGCTGTTCGATCCCGGCGAGCGCTGGCAGTACAGCACCAGCACCGATGTCGTGGGCCGCGTGGTAGAGGTGGTGTCCGGCCAGAAGCTCGAGGATTATTTCCGCCAGCACATTCTTGCGCCGCTGAAGATGAACGACACATCCTACAATGTGCCGGAGGCAAAGGGCCTGCGTCTCGTCGCCCAGCAGCAGCGCGGTGGCGCGCGCATGGATGGCGCCATTGAACTGCAGAACCCGCAGTTCGGACTCGCTATCGCAGAGCCGGTCGGCGGCGGCGGCCTCGCCTCCACTGTCGACGACTACGGGCGCTTCATGCGGATGTGGCTCAACGGCGGTGCGCTTGAGGGCGCGCGCGTGCTCAGGACCGAAACCGTGGCGCTGATGAGCCAGAACCATATCGGCACGGTGTCGGTCCCGGCGCAAAAGAGCGCGCTGCCGCGCAGCGCCGACTTCACCTTCATCGCGGACGGCCGCGACAAATGGGGGCTCGGCTTCCTGATCACCGTCGACCAGGTGGCAGGTAAACGCTCGCCCGGCAGCCTGAGCTGGGGCGGCATCAACAACACCTTCTTCTGGATCGATCCGACGCGCGGCATCGCCGGCGTGATCATGATGCAGTACCTGCCCTTTGCCGACGCCAGGGCGCTCGCCGCCTACGACGCCTTCGAGCGCGGCGCCTATCAGCTGGTGAGCGCGGGGCGGTAAGCGCTGCGGCCGGCTCACGCCTTTCCTCGCCTCAGCCGGTGAGGTAGGCCGCTGCGCCGGCCCCTGCTGGGAGTCAGCCCTGCGTTCCGTCTCCCACGACCCTGAGGTCGATCCTGCCGATCAGATCCGAACGGAGCCGCTCGGCGGCGCTGATGGCCTCCGCCGTTTGTCGCAGCGTACCGACATTCGATCCCAGCGACACGATTCCGCCGAGCACAGCGGCCATCGATCCGATGAAGACAAGCTGATTGGGCCCCAGCAGGCCGAGCACGATGGCGAGCAGCAACGCGGCGCCGCCGGCGATAGCCGCCTTGGAAAACAGGATGATCTTCCGGCATCGCTCGGAAACCTCGGCAAGGTGCTCGAGCCGGGCTTCGATCGTCGAAATCTCGTCTGCGGGGTCGTCCTCGTCGTCGTCGGCCATCAAACTCAAGAGCGAAATCGGAAAGAGCGCCGATATTTCAGTCAAACGGCCTGCGCGTCGGCCCGCGACAGGCGAGTTGGGCGTGCGCCGTCAGTCGATCATCTCGTCGGCGCGCGATAGTAATGCCGGCGGCAGCGTCAGGCCAAGCGCTTTCGCCGTCTTGCCATTGATCAGGAGATCGAACTTGGTCGGTTGATAAACTGGAATCTCGCCCGGCTTGGTCCCGTTGAGTATCTGGTGCACGTCATGGGCCATGCGCCTGAGCAATTCAGCGAGATCGACGGTATAGGCCATGAGGCCTCCCGCATCAACGTAGTCGCGGTACGGACACATCATCGGCAAGCGATACTTCCGCGCCAGCTCGGCGATGAGTTGCCGATTGGCGTAGAGATCGCCTTCGCCGGTGACCAGGACCGCGTCCGGGCGGCGCTCGGCCATCTCCGCAAAGACACGCTCGATCTCCGAAGTGGTGCCTGCGTTCGGCAGCATCGAGACCAGCGAAATTCCCAGCCGGCTCGCGACATCGCGCATGGCCTGCCCAAAGGAACCGTCCCACCCTTCGCGCATGCCGAGGAACGCGGTCCTCGTCATCGAAGGGATGGCTTCCTTCAGCAGCTCAAGGCGCTTGCCCCAGATCTCGATTCCGGGATCCAGCGTAATGCCGGTGACGTTGCCGCCGGGCCGGGCAAGACTGGCGACCAGCCCGGCCTTCAATGGATCGATCATGAAGGCTACAATCGGAATCGTGCTGGTCGCAGCCTTGAAGGCGACCACAACCGGGTTGGTCCCGGTGACGATCAAATCAGGATTGCGGTCCACGATCTGGCGCGCCATGTCCGCATAGCGGTCGTGATGGCCTTCCGCCGAATAGCGCTCGATGAGGAGATTCTGCCCCTCGAAATGTCCGAGGCGACGCAGCTCCGAAAAGAAGGCGCGCCAGGCAGTCCCGCCGCCGGTCTCGGTAAGGAGCGCGACCGGGATTGCCGGATGGAAGAGCGCAATCCGGGGCACGGCTCGCTGCTGGGCCTGCACGGGCCCAGCCACGACTGCGGCCAGCAAACCGGATGTGAATTCCCGCCGCTTCATTGCGCACACGCCCCTCAACGTCTGGCAATGGCCGGATCGTATCAGGTACTGGCGGCATGACGCACGTAGTTTGTGAGACCCCTACTCCGCCGCCTGCCGCACGTAGCGCGCGGTCGGCGTCCGCATGGTAACGAGCTCTTCCGCGGCGGTCGGGTGCAGCGCCATGGTGGCGTCGAAATCGGCCTTGGTCGCCTTCATCTTCACGGCGATCGCCACCGCCTGGATGATCTCGGCGGCGCTGTCGCCGACGATGTGACAGCCGAGCACGCGGTCGGTGGTGCCGTCGACCACGAGCTTCATCAGCACGCGGGTGTCGCGGCCGGACATCGTCGCCTTGATCGGGCGGAAATCGGCCTTGTAGATGTCGACATGGCTGTATTTGGCGCGCGCGTCGCTCTCGCTGAGGCCCACGGTGCCGACTTCCGGCTGCGAGAACACCGCCGTCGGAATGTTGTTGTGATCGACCTCTACCGGCCGCTTGCCGAACACTGTGTCGGCAAAGGCGTGGCCCTCGCGGATCGCGACCGGCGTCAGGTTGACGCGATGGGTGACGTCGCCGATGGCGTAGATGTGCGGCACCGAGGTCTTCGCCCAGCTGTCGGTGGCAATGCCGCCGTTCTTCGAATTGATGGCGACGCACGCCTTCTCCAGCCCGAGATTGGCGACGTTGGGGTGACGGCCGATCGCGAACATCACCTGGTCGGAGGCAAGGGTCGAACCGCCGGACAGATGCGAGGTGAATTCGTCGCCGTGCTTCTCCACCTTGTCGATGGTGCAGCCGGTGATCACGGTGATGCCGCGCTTCTCGATCTCCTTGCGCACATGGGTGCGGACGTCGTCGTCGAAGCCGCGCAGGATGTTCTCGCCACGATAGACCAGCGTCACGTCGCTGCCGTAGCCGGCGAAGATGCAAGCGAATTCCAGCGCGATATAGCCGCCGCCCTGCACCACCACGCGCCTCGGCAATTGCTTGAGGTGGAACGCCTCGTCGGAGGAGATGACGTGCTCGATGCCGGGGATCTCCGCGCCGTGGTTGGGCCGGCCGCCGGTGGCGATCAGCACGTATTTTGCGGTCACCCTCTTCCCGTCGGCCAGCAGCAGCGTGTGCGGGTCCTCGAACACTGCGCGCGACTTGACGATCTCGGCGCCGGATTTTTCGACATTGGTGGTGTAGGCCGCCTCCAGCCGCGCGATCTCCTTGTCCTTGTTTCGGATCAGCGTCGGCCAGTCGAAAGTCGGCGTCGGGATGGTCCAGCCGAAGCCGGCTGCGTCCTCGATCTCCTGATGGACGTGCGAGCCCAGCACGAACAGCTTCTTCGGCACGCAGCCGCGGATCACGCAGGTGCCGCCCATGCGGTACTCTTCGGCGACCATGACTTTCGCGCCATGGCCGGCGGCGATGCGGGCGGCGCGAACCCCGCCCGAGCCGCCTCCGATGACGAAGAGATCGACGTCGTACTCAGCCATGGCGGTCCCGCCCCTTCCCGCGAGCAGCGCGATCAGATCGGCTTGTTGCGCTTCTTCATCTCTTCCTTGAAGGCTTCGTTGACCTTCACGCCGAATTCCTGCGCCCACTGGTTCATCCAGCCCATGCTCATCTGGATGGCGCGCGGCTCGGTGGACAGCAGCTTCTGGCCGAGCGGCGTCTTGTAGAAGGTGACGATGTCCTTCAGCTCCTGCTCGGAGAACTCGTTGGCATAGATCTGCGCCATGCCTTCGCCGATCTCGTTTTCGCGCCCGGCGAAATTCTTGGCCACGATGACGGCCACTTCGCTGAGGTCCTTCTGGTAGTTGAGGTTCTGCTGGGTCAGTGCGTTCCTGGTCTGGTCGACGACGCCGGGCACGGCGCCTGCGAACATGGCGCCGACGTTCTTCATCATGAGGAACTCCCGCGCCGCCGACAGGGCTGCGGGCGACGGCGGCTTGGCCGGCTTCGCGGCAGGCGCCGGCGCAGCGCCCTGCTTCGGCGCCTGCGCCATGGCGGGAGCGCCGGACAGCGCGAGGACGGCCGCAAGACCAACCGCCGACAAAATTCCCGAAAAGCCCTTCATTCCAATTCTCCTCGATTACCGGCGCTACCGCCGTTCAACAACGCGAATTCCGTTTGCGCCTGCCAGGATCACCGTGTCGGCGAGGCCGACAAAAAGTCCGGTCTCAACCACGCCCGGGATCGCATTCAACAGCCCGGCCAGACGCGGCGCGTCCGCGATCCGGCCGAGATGGCCGTCGACGATCCAGTGGCCGCCGTCGGTGACGAAAACGTGGCCGTCCTTGCCCTTCCGGAGCACCATTTGCCCGGAAACGCCGGCCGCCGCAAATGCCCGTTCCATGGCCCTTTTTGTGGCACCGAGGCCGAAAGGAACCACCTCTACAGGTAGGGGGAAGCGACCGAGCGCATCGACCCATTTGGTCTCGTCCGCGATCACGATCATGCGATCCGAGGCGGCCGCGACGATCTTCTCCCGCAACAGCGCCCCGCCGCCGCCCTTGATCAGGTCGAGCGCGGGATCGACTTCGTCGGCGCCATCCACGGTGAGGTCGAGCCGGTCGACGTCCTCAAGCGTGGTCAGGGGAATGCCGCACTGCTGGGCCTGCGCGCGGGTCGCTTCCGACGTCGGCACGCCCACCACCTTCATGCCAGCGCGCACCTTCTCGCCCAGGAGGTCGACGAAATGCCGCGCGGTCGAGCCCGTGCCGAGGCCAAGCTTCATGCCGCTACGGACCTGCTCCAGCGCACGCGCCGCCGCCTGCCGTTTGAGTGCTTCCATGTCCACGTGCGATGATGCTCCCGCGCCCTGTTTGCGGGGGATATCTAGCGTCGTTTTCGACGCAGGAACAGCCGCAGAGCGCGCATTTTTGGCCTTTTCGGGCAGGGTTTTGCGGCGATTTCCCGCTGCTCCCACTTGCACAAGCGAGCATCGATCGATAGCGAAGGTGCCAAATGAGCTCTCCCCGCATCGTCGTGTTCGATCTCGACGGCACGCTGGTCGACACCGCGCCTGACCTGATCAACGCCCTCAATTTCGTGCTCGACCGCGACGGGGTGCAGCCCCTGCCGCTCGCGTCCGCGCGCAACCTGATCGGTGCCGGCGCCCGCAAGCTGATCGAGTGCGGGCTTGAGGTGGAAGGACGCTCGGTTACGGTCGGCGAGCTCGACCGCATGATGCGCGATTTCATCGATTATTACGCCGAGCACATCGCCGACGAGTCGCGCCCGTTCGAGGGCCTCGAGGCTGCGCTCGACGACCTCGAAGGCCGCGGCTACCGCCTGGCGGTCTGCACCAACAAGCTGGAATGGCTGTCGAAGCTGCTGATCGATCGCCTCGGCCTGACCCGCCGCTTTGCGGCGATCTGCGGCGCCGACACCTTTGGGGTCGCCAAGCCCGATCCCGCCATCCTGCACCAGACCATTGCCCGCGCCGGTGGACAGTCGTCGGCCTCGGTCATGGTTGGGGATTCCGGGACCGACATCGGAGCGGCGCGGCGAGCCGGCATTTCGGTGGTCGGGGTGTCCTTCGGTTACACCGATGTGCCGATTGCAGACCTGAAGCCGGACCGGCTGATCGGACATATGAGGGAGCTGCCGGAAGCGGTCGAAAGTCTCCTGAAATCAGGGAAGTAGACCGATCTTTCCAGGTCCTTCCTGAGCGTCCACCGTTAACCATCAATTAACTATAAGATTGCGCGCGTTCCCGATCACCCTAAGGTCGCGGCGGGGATTGTGGCAGCTCGCCGCAATTAGAGTGACGGGTCATGCGTCGTGTTTTGCTGATTGCCGTGGCGGGGACGGGCCTG
>DATEJC010000185.1:0-12416 GCA_035278345.1 Bradyrhizobium sp.
TCCGCGATCTTGTCGGCGAGTTCGCGTGGCTTCGCCTTGGCGTCCTTGGCGAGCACCATGGCCGCGTTGGTCGCCATGTCGCCGTGGCTGGCATCGCGCGGCGGCTCGACCACTACGCGCGAGAAATCGACGTCTGCGGGCCAGCCGCCCTCGGCGGCGAGCGTGCCGCAAACCGCATGAACACGCGCCAAAACGGCGGCAAACAGGTGCTGTGACGGGGATTTTTCGGCCATGGGCGCCGCCTAACGCAAATCCGGGGTCGAGTCAAAAAGCCTTTGATGCTCGATCAGCGCGTAGCGGTCGGTCATCCCGGCGATGAAATTGCCGATCCGGCGCGCCCGCTCGGTATCGGTTTCCTGCCCCGTGCCCTCCAGCCATTCGGCCGGCAGATCGCCCGGCGATTTCCGGTAGCGCCCAAAGAGGTCGACCACGATCTGCTCGGCCTCCCCCATCACCTGCATCACGCGAGGGTGCCGGTACATGTGCTGGTAGAGGAACGTCTTGATCTCTGCCTCGGCCTTCGCGACATCGGTGGGAAAGGCGATCATCGCCTGCCGCTGGTTGCGCACATCCTGCGCGGATCGCGGCTGTGCCGTGGTGATGCGCTTACCCGCCTCTGTCATGACCGCCGTGATCAGATAGGAGATCAGCTCACGCACAAGCTCCGCCCCGCGCCGGACGTCGTCAAGGTCAGGATAATGCTGTGCGATCCCGGCAATGATGTCCGATATCAGTGGAATGACCTTGAGATCATCGACGCGGAACAGCCCGGCGCGCAGGCCGTCGTCGATGTCGTGCGCGTCATAGGCGATGTCGTCAGCAATCGCAGCAACCTGGGCTTCCATCGAGGCGAAGCTCCAGAGTTCGAGGTCGAAGTTTGCGACATAGTCGGAGATACCGACGGGAACGCCCTGCTCGCGATATGGCCCGATCGGCGTGCCGTTGCGTTCGGTCAGCGGGCCGTTGTGCTTGACGATGCCCTCGAGCGACTCCCAGGTCAGGTTGAGCCCGTCGAATTCGGGGTAGCGATGCTCCAGCGAAGTCACGACGCGCAGCGCCTGCGCATTGTGGTCGAAACCGCCATGGTCCTTCAGGCAGGCATCCAGCGCCCGCTCGCCGGCATGGCCGAACGGGGGATGGCCGAGGTCGTGGGCGAGTGCCAGCGTCTCGGTGAGGTCTTCGTCGAGCCCAAGCTGCCGCGCCAGCGCACGGGCGATCTGGGCTACCTCCAGCGAATGGGTCAGCCGGGTGCGGTAATGGTCGCCCTCGTGGAACACGAAGACCTGGGTCTTGTGCTTCAGCCGCCGGAACGCGGTCGAATGGATCACCCGGTCGCAATCCCTGCGGAACGGGCTGCGGGTGCGGCTCGGCGGCTCCGCAAACAGCCGCCCGCGACTGCCGTCGGGGTCGCAGGCAAAGGGCGCGCGCGGGGCAGCCATTCCGACCGTCACGGCAATTTAATCCTTATCCATTTGATTCCACTGGCCCGCGCACTTAACTATTGATAACGCGGGATACCAAATGAATTGGGTATGACGCCCGAGCATGATCCGGAAAAGTGGACACCGGTTTTCCGAAAAGATCATGCTCAAAAATAGAGAGACTGGCGCCTGGAGACCGGAATATGACTGCTGCCATCACCGTCAGCGAGCGGGCTGCCCGCCGGATCGGCGAGATCCTCAAAGGCGAAGGCGACGGCGCCATGCTGCGCATCAGCGTCGAGGGAGGCGGCTGCTCGGGCTTCCAGTACAAGTTCGACGTCGACCATGCCAAGGCCGAGGATGATCTCGTGATCTCCCGCGAGGGCGCGGTGGTGCTGGTCGATTCCGCTTCCGTCCCGTTCCTGGCGGGCTCGGAGGTCGATTTCGTCGACGACCTGATCGGCGCCTCCTTCCGGGTGGTCAACCCGAACGCCACCGCATCCTGCGGCTGCGGCACCAGCTTCTCGATCTGATTCCCTACTTCGAGGCGAACAGCGCCTTGGCATTGCCATTGGCGATTTGCGCCGCGATTTTTGGCGGCAGCTGATCGAGCCACGCCCTATAGCCGGCCATGATGTCGCCATAGCTCGCCCAGCGCTCGGATATCCAGGTGTCGGAGCCGAGCAGGAAACGGTCGGGGAATTTCTCAAACAGTCCTCGCCATTCCGCCGTCAGCTTGCCTCCGCCGTCGGTGATGCCGCCGCGATAGGACAATTCGCCCCACAATTTTGGATGCTTCGTCAGCAGCGCTGCGACGCGATCGGTCGACAGGCCGAATCCGGTATGCGCCCAGATGATCTGCGCGCGCGGATTGTGGCGCATCAGGATCTCGACAGCTTCGTCGTCGGCATGGGCATGGAGGTAGAGATTGTTGGCGACGGCGAAGTTGACGATGTTCTTCACGACCTCGGTGTCGGCGGCCTTGCCGGAGATGTGGAATTCGCCGATGCCGCGATAGTAGCCGCGTTTATATTCTTCCTTCACGAGATCGAAGATCAGGGGATCGCCGAACCAGGTCTGGATGTCGGCACGCACCCGGTACGGGCGGATGAATGGCACGATCCACAGCCCCTCGGGCTTGGAGTCCATCAATGCGTGCGTGCCGGTGTTGGGGCGGCTGGTTGCCAAAATGCCGGTGACGCGGGTCTTGCGAAACAGCGCCAGCACCTCGTCGAGCTGGTAGTAGGGCTTCGGCTCCCAATTATAATGCAGGTGCGCGTCGAAGATTTCGATTGGCTCGGCGGCGCGCGCCGGGCTTGCCAGCAATGAAACGACGACCAGCGCAAGGCAACATGCGAAACGCATCGCCCTGCGCGCTGCCGTCATTCTGCCGCCACCACGCGCGGCGGCTTGGCTTCACCAGTGTCTTCTTCCTGCGGCTCGAGGCGGCGCTTGAGGCGACGGTCGATGCGGTCGAGATAGATGTAGACGACGGGTGTGATGTAGAGCGTCAGCAGCTGCGACAGGCAAAGGCCGCCGACCACGGCAATGCCCAGCGGCTGCCGCAGCTCCGCGCCGGCGCCGGCGCCGATCGCGATCGGCAGCGTACCGAAGATCGCGGCGAAGGTCGTCATCATGATCGGACGGAAGCGGAGCAGCGCCGCCTCGCGGATGGCGTGCTCGGCGGACAGGCCGACGCGGCGACGCTCCAGCGCGAAGTCGACCATCATGATCGCGTTCTTCTTGACGATGCCGACCAGCATGACGATGCCGATCATCGCAATCACGGACATTTCCATGTTGAACAGCATCAATGTCAGGATCGCACCGATACCGGCCGACGGCAGGCCCGAAATGATCGTGATCGGGTGGATGAAGCTTTCATAGAGGATGCCGAGGATGACGAAGGCTGCGAACACGGCGGCGAGGATCAAGACGCCCTGCCCGCGCAGCGAATCCTGGAACACCTGCGCCGTGCCGGAGAAGCCGGTCACGATCGTCACTGGCAGGTTGGATGCCTGCTCAAGCTGGGTGATCTTGTCCACGGCGTAGCCGAGCGAGTAGCCCGGTGCGAGGTTGAAGGAGATCGTCACCGCCGGCTGTTGGCCCTGATGATTGATCTGCAGCGGTCCCACGCTCGGCACCATCCTGGCGACCGCATCCAGCGGAATGGTCCGGTTGTCGGCCGTCTTCACATAAAGTTTTGACAGATCGGACGGATCGACGCGGAAGCGCGGCTGCGCCTCCAGGATGATCTGGTAGTCGTTCGACGGCATGTAGATGGTGCCGACCTGCCGCGCGCCATAGGCGTTGTAGAGTTGGTTGCGCACCTGATCGACGGTGACGCCGTAGACCATCGCCTTCTCGCGGTCGATATCGACCGTCATCTGCGGGTTCTTGATGTAGAGGTCGGTGGTGACGTCGAGCAAGCCCGGAATCTTCTCGATCCTGTCGCGCATCTCGGGCGCCAGGCGATACAACGACTCGGTATCGCCGCTCTGCATCACGTATTGATACTGGCTCTTGGAGATCCGGCCGCCGATATTGAGATTCTGGATCGGCTGGAAGAACGCCTGCATACCGGGAACCTGACGGGCTTTGGCGCGAAGCCTCGCGATGATCGCATTGAGATGGTCGCGCTCCGTTTTCGGCTTCAGCGCAATGAAAAACCTGCCGTAATTGGCCGTCGGATTGGGGCCGCCGGAACCGACCGTGGAGTTGATATATTCGATCGCCGGATCGCTCTTCAGGATATCCGCCAGCGCCTGTTGCCGTTCCTTCATCGCTTCAAAGGAAGTGTCGGTGGCGGCTTCCGTCACGCCGATCAGGAAACCGGTGTCTTCCTGAGGGAAAAAGCCCTTTGGCACGATCATGTAGAGGAAGACGGTGCCGCCGAGGGTGGCGAACGTTACCAGCAGCATCACGGCCTTGCGCGCCAGGACCTTGTCCAGCGTCCACTCATATCCCTGGAGACAGGAGTCGAACATCCGCTCGAAGATGCGAAGCACGATGAACGGCTTCTTGCTGTCGTCATGCTCCTTGAGCACGCGCGCGCACAGCATCGGCGTCAGCGTCAGCGACACAAAGCCGGACACCACGATCGCAACCGAGATGGTGACCGCAAACTCGCGGAACACGCGGCCGACGATGCCGCCCATCAGCAGCACGGGGATGAACACCGCGATCAGCGAGAAGGTGATGGAGATGATGGTGAAGCCAATTTCGCGCGCGCCCTTGAGCGCAGCTTCATACGGCCGCATGCCGTGCTCGATATGCCGGACGATGTTCTCCAGCATGACGATGGCATCGTCGACCACGAAGCCTACCGATAGCGTCAGCGCCAGCAGCGTCATATTGTTGATGGAATAGTCCAGCGCATACATCACCGCAAACGTGCCGCACAGCGAGATCGGCACCGCCAGCGCAGGGATAAGGGTCGCGGAGACTTTGCGCAGGAACAGGAAGATCACCATGATGACCAGCGCGATCGCTATCATCAGGGTTTCCTCGACATCGGCGACCGCCTGACGGACCGAGACGGATCGATCCATCATGACCTGCATGTTCACCGACGGCGGAATGGCCGCGCGCAAGGCCGGCAGCTTGGCAAGCACGGAATCCACCACCGCGACCGTATTGGCGTCAGGCTGCTTCTGGATCGCGAGGACGACCGCGCGGTTGCCGTTGAGCCAGGTCGCGATCTTGTCATTCTCGACACTGTCATAGATGCGGGCGACTTCGTCGAGCTTTACCGGCGAGCCGTTGCGCCAGGCGACCACGATCTTGCTGTAGTCGGCCGCCTTGTCCATCTGGCCGGAGGCCTGCAGCGCCACGTCCTGCTTGGGCCCATTCAGCGTGCCGACCGGCGTCGATGAATTGGCGCGCGAGACCGCGGCGCGGATGTCATCGAGCGTCAGCCCGCGTGCGGCGGCGGCTTCCGGATCGGCCTGGACGCGGATAGCGAACTTTTGCGCACCGTAGATCAGGACCTGAGCGACGCCCGGCAGTTGCGATAGTGCCTGGCCGATCGTGATGTCGCCATATTCGTTGACCGTCGACAGCGGCAGTGTCGCCGAACTCAGCGAAACGAACAGCACCGGAAAATCCGCCGGGTTCACTTTACGGAAGCTCGGCGGAATAATCATTTCGATCGGCAATCTGCGTTGCGCGATCGTCAGCGCCGTCTGCACATCAAGCGCGGCCGCGTCGATGTTGCGGTTAAGGTCGAACTGGATTGTGATGACGCTGGTGCCCTGCGACGAGCTCGATGTCATCGAGGAGATGCCGGCGATGGTCGAAAGCTGGCGCTCGATGATGCCGGCGACCGATGCCGCCATGGTGTCGGCGCTGGCACCCGGCAGGGTCGCTGTCACCGCAATGGTGGGGAAGTCGACTTTCGGCAGAGCCGAGACCGGCAGCAGGCGAAATCCGAACACGCCAAAGGCGATGATCGTCGCCGTGATCAGCGTCGTCATCACCGGCCGGCGGATACACAGTTCGGAGAGCGTCATCGCTTACGCTCCGGCCTTCTTCGCACGGGGCTCGACCCGCGTGCCGTCCGACAGGAGCAACTGGCCGTCGGTGACAACGCTTTCGTCACCAGACAAGCCATCCGAGATCACCGAATAGCCCTGGAAGGTCCGATCGACCTTGACCGGCGTGACCTTGGCCGCGCCGTCCTTCACCACAAACACAAAGTTGCCGTTCTGGCTGCGCTGGACGGCCACGGTCGGCACCACGACGGAGTCCTCGGTACGGATGGTGAGCTTGGTCGCTACCAGCGTACCGGGCCACAGCGTCTCGCTGCCATTGTCCATAATGCCGCGCACGGTGATCATGCCCGTGGTGGCATCGACGGTGTTTTCCACCATCGCCACCTTGCCCACTTCCGTGCTCTGCCGGCCGGGAATGGTCGCAGCCACCTTCGAGCCGTCCTTCGCCATCGACTCGCGCAAATCGACCAGCACGCGCTGCGGGACCGCGAAGGTCACGTAGACTGGCGCCATCTGGTTGATCACGGCAAGCGGCTGGGTGTCGGCGGGGCGTACGAAATTGCCGACTTTCACATTGGCAACGCTGATGCGGCCGGCGAACGGCGCGCGGATCAGCGTGTAGCTCTTCTGGACCTTGTAATTGTCGAGCAAGGCCTGGTCGGCCTTGATGGTGGCATTCAGCGTGTCGGACTGGGTCTTGGCGTTGTCGACGTTGACCTGGGTGGTGGCGCCCTTGCCAACGAGATCGGTGTAGCGCCGCAGATCACGCAGCGCGCCTTCGAGCTGGGCCTGGTCTTTGGCGAGCGTGCCCTCGGCCTGCTCGATCTGGGCGTCGATCTGGCGGGCGTCGAGGGTGAACAGCAGGTCGCCCTCATTGACCTTGGCGCCGTCCTCGAAATGCACGGCGACGATGGTGGTTTCCAGCCGCGACTTCAGCGCCACGCTGGAGATCGGCGTCACCATCCCGATGGCGTCGACATCGACCGGCACGGGCTTGCGCTCGGCCTTGGCCAGTTCCACTGAAATGGTGCGGGGACGCTGCGGACCCTGGGCGCTGGCATTGCTGCCCATCCAGGACGATCGAGTAATAAAGGCGGCTACCGCTACAATGCCCAGCGCGCCTGCAAGGAAAATCCAGTTTCGTTTTTTCATGGTTGTTCAGTCCGCCGGTCGAAATAGGCCGGGACGGCTATTCCTGCCCCTTGACGGCGAGTTTTGCGCCTTATTTGTAAATGGTTACCACAGCCCGACGGCATATGGTATGCCACTAATCGAAAATCTGGGGTTACGGTTTCTTCATGCGCATTGCGACCTGGAACGTCAATTCGGTCCGGCAGAGGATCGAACCTCTCATGGCTTGGCTCAAGGAGTGCTCCCCGGACATCGTCTGCCTGCAGGAAATCAAGTGCGTCGACGAGGCTTTCCCGCGGCTGGAAATCGAATCGCTCGGCTATAACGTCGTCACGCACGGCCAGAAGACGTTCAACGGCGTCGCCCTGCTCTCCAGGCTGCCTTTCGACGAGACCAAATCGGGCCTGGCCGGTGACGATGAGGACGCCCATGCCCGTTTCATCGAAGGCGTGGTGACGCTCAAGCGCGGTGTGATGCGCATTGCCTGCCTCTATCTGCCCAATGGCAACCCGGCGCCGGGCGATAAATACGCCTATAAACTCAAATGGATGTCGCGCCTTCTTGAGTATTCGAAGGAGCGGCTCAAAGCGGAGGAGCCGCTGGTCCTGGCCGGTGACTTCAACGTCATCCCGGCCGCCGCGGACGTCTACAACCCCGCCGCTTGGGTCAACGACGCCCTGTTCCGGCCCACCACGCGCGAAGCCTTCCAGGCCCTGCTCGGCCTCGGCCTCACCGACGCCCTGCGCGCCGTCAGCGATGCGCCGGGGCAGTACACCTTCTGGGACTACCAGGCCGGGGCCTGGCAGAAGAACTGGGGCTTGCGGATCGACCACCTGCTGCTCTCGCCGCAAGCCAGCGACCGCCTGGTCGATGTCGGCATCGACAGCTATGTGCGAGCCTGGGAGAAGCCGTCGGACCATGTGCCGGTCTGGGCGGATTTCGATCTGGAGACGGCCTGAGGCCGTGGCGCCCCGGGATTCAGTCGCGGCGGCCCTTGACCCAACGCTCAAGCATCTGGAACGCCATGGCGCGGTCGTTGTCGGAGGCTTTTGCGATCGCCCGGTTGTAGCTTTCCTTGATCCAGACCTCGTCCGCGCCGGCGCTGTCGCGCGCCAGCGTCAGCCACATCAGGCCGCGAGCGCGCTGCGGCGGCATCTGGTCGCCGTTGAACAGCATCTGCCCGAGCAGCGCCTGCGCCTGGTACTGGCCCTTTTGCGCGGCAAGCCCCAGCCAGCGGGTGCCATTGCGGAAGTTCTCCGGCGACGAGCCGGCGTCCTTCAAGTACAGCCGCGCCAGATCGTATTGCGCATCCGCATTGCCGAAATAGGACGCGGCATAATTGAACATCTCGCGCGCCCGCTCGGGATCCGCCTTCACCTTGGTGTTCGGGATGCCGCTCAGGTAGTAGCGGCCCAGCGCAACAAAGGCGTTGGCGACGATGCCGGCCTGCGGCGCCCACGGATTGTCCTCGGCGTGCTGGTTGGCGATCTTGCTGAAATATTCGAAGGCGCGCAGGTCGTTCTGCACGACGCCGTCGCCATCGGCATACATCCGCCCGAGTTTCCACTGCGCCACGGGATGGCCGCCCTCGGCGGCATATTCCAGCGCCACGACCGAGGAGGACGCGTTCGCGGTTCCCGGCACGGCCGATGCCGGCACAGCGGCCGGCGGAACCGGTTTGTTGTTCAGGGGTGCGGCGATAGCGGGCTGGGCCGCGGCGCCAAGCGGAGCAGCCGGCTTGACCGGCGAATTGACCGGCGTGCCGTCGAATCCGAGCGCGGGAGCCAGCGGGAGGGCCCCCAGAAGCAACGCAATGATGGTACGCCTAGATGTCCGCATAACACTGTTTCTCGTGTGCGCCACCTGGGTGGGTAACCGCCCCATCCACCGCCGGCCCAACCTGCTGAGCATACTTCCACAGCGCACCCGACGTGTGGTTAGTCGCACGAGGTGCCCAGCTGGTTTTGCGTTCAGCCAGTTCGGCGTCGGTCAATTTTACGTTAAGGGTACCGGCCTCGGCGTCGATCTCGATGATGTCGCCGTCCCTGAGCAGCCCGATCGGCCCACCAATGGCCGCCTCGGGCCCGACATGGCCGATGCAGAAGCCGCGGGTGGCGCCGGAGAACCGGCCGTCGGTAATCAGGGCGACCTTGCCGCCCATGCCTTGCCCGGTCAGCGCCGCCGTGGTCGACAGCATCTCCCGCATGCCCGGGCCGCCGCGCGGCCCCTCATAGCGGATGACGATGACCTCGCCTTCCCGGTAAGTGCGCTTCTGGACGGACTCGAAGGCGTCCTCTTCGCGGTCGAAGCAGCGGGCCGGCCCGGTGAATTTCAGCTTCGACATGCCCGCGACTTTCACGATCGCACCTTCTGGAGCGAGGTTTCCCTTCAAGCCAACCACACCGCCCGTGACGGTGATCGGCTTGTCCGCCGGCCGCACCACATCCTGGTGCGGATTCCATTTCACGCTTTTGAGATTTTCGGAGATCGTTCGGCCCGTCACGGTCAGGCAATCACCGTGCAGATAGCCATTATCGAGCAACGTTTTCATCAGAAGCGGAATGCCGCCAACCTCAAACATGTCTTTGGCAACATAACGGCCGCCCGGCTTCAAATCGGCGACATAGGGTGTTTTTTTGAAGATTTCGGCGACATCGAACAAATTGAATTTAATGCCGCACTCGTTGGCGATCGCCGGCAAATGCAGCGCAGCATTGGTCGAGCCGCCGGAGGCGGCGACCACGGCCGCGGCATTTTCCAGCGCCTTGCGGGTGACAATGTCGCGCGGACGAAGGTTTAGCGCGATCAGTTCAACCACTTTCTCGCCGGCGGCGGCGCAGAAGGAATCGCGGATCTCGTAAGGGGCCGGCGCCCCGGCAGAATACGGCAGCGCCAAGCCGATGGCCTCCGAGACGGTCGCCATGGTGTTGGCGGTAAACTGGGCGCCGCAGGCGCCCGCCGAAGGACATGCCACCCGCTCGATCGCGTCGAGGTCTTCGTCGGACATCTCGCCGACGGAATGCTTGCCGACGGCCTCGAACATGTCCTGCACGGTCACGGGCTGGCCGCGGAAGCTGCCGGGCAGAATCGAGCCGCCGTAGATGAAGATCGAGGGCACGTTGAGGCGGACCATCGCCATCATCATGCCGGGCAAGGACTTGTCGCAGCCGGCGAGCCCGACGAGAGCGTCATAGGCGTGGCCGCGGACGGTCAGTTCGACCGAGTCGGCGATGCATTCGCGGGACGGCAGCGAGGAGCGCATGCCATCATGGCCCATGGCGATGCCGTCGGTGACGGTGATGGTGCAGAATTCCCGCGGGGTGCCGCCACCGGCCGCAACGCCCTTTTTCACGGCCTGGGCCTGGCGCATCAGCGCGATGTTGCAGGGGGCGGCCTCGTTCCAGCAGGACGCAACGCCCACAAAGGGCTGGTGAATCTGCTGGGTGGTAAGCCCCATGGCGTAGAGGTAGGAGCGATGCGGCGCGCGCTCGGGCCCTTCCGTCACGTGACGGCTGGGAAGCCTGGCCTTGATGTTCGTTCTGGCGTCCATCGCGCGGGTTCCGCTTCCATCAGACAACTCGCTCAGGGTCCTGGGAGGTCCCCTCCCTTCGCCCTGTGAGTCCTGTGGATTTCTGGGGAAATGATTTCATGGAGGGGTGTGGCTAAAAAGCGGCGTTTGGTGCGACCACCCCGGTTTCCACTCAAATGTTAGCTATCTGTTGCTTTGGCGACACGATCGTTGCGTCGGAGCAACCATAAAGACGCCAAAAAGCCTCCTTCCTTTACGCTAGCTTTCGCCAGCCACAACCGGCAGGCGATCGATGGCGTTGAGACCTGCCCGCTTGCGCCAGGTGATTTCGGACTCGGGCACGGCAAGGCTCAGGCGCGGCCAGCGCGTGAACAGGGCCTTCAGCGCACACTTGCCTTCGATGCGTGCAAGCTGATGGCCAAGGCAGAAATGGATGCCGGTGCCGAACGCGATGTGCCGGTTCGGCCGGCGCGCGAGATCGAGCCGCTCCGGATGCGGATTGGCTGCAGGATCCATGTTGGCCGCCGCCAGCATCGCCATGATCCGCTCGCCCTGCTTCACCGTGACGCCGCCGAGATCGACGTCGCGACGCACGAAGCGCGGCTTGGTGAACTGCACCGGCGAGAGGAAGCGCAGGAATTCCTCCACCGCCAGATCGGCGCGGCTCCAATCCTCCGCGAGCCAGTCGCGCAACGAAGGATTCTTCAGGAGCTCGTATACGGAACCGCTGATGAGATGCGTGGTGGTCTCGTGGCCGGCGAACAGCAAAAGAAACACCATCGAGACGATTTCTTCCGCGCTGATGCGGCCGCCTTCCTTCTCGACCCGCACGATCTCGGCGATCAGGCCTTCGCCGCCCTGCCCGCGCACGGTCTCAAGATGAGCCTCGATGTAGCGCTTCATGGCGTACACGTTCGGCAGCATGCGGAAAAAATCCAGCGCGCCGGTCAGCCGCGAGAGCCCGCCGGCCCAGGCCATGAATTTCGCCCGGTCCTTGAGCGGCAGGCCGAGCAACTCGCAAATGACCGATAGCGGCAGGATGCGCGCATAGCGCTGGATCAGGTCGGCGGGGCTGCCCTCGGCAAAGAGCTCCCCGGCGAGTTGCTCTGCTGTCGCCTGGATGTGCGGCTCCATGCCGAGCACGGCGCGGCGGCGAAACGCCTCGTCGACGATGTCGCGCAACCGCTTGTGGTCGGGCTCGTCCATCGACAGCATGCTGTTGGCAAAAGTGCGGATCATCGGCGGCATCCACCAGCGCATGCCGGCGACCTGCCCGTCGGCTTTGCGGATGGTGAAGGTTTCCGTGTCCTTCAGCACGCGGTCGGCCAGCGCTTGCGTCGTGGTGGCAAAGACCCGGCCGACGATGGGGAAGCTGACTTCCACGACCGGGCCTTGATTGCGGAGCTTTGCCAGCGAAGCGGCCGGATTGCGGAAATAGTCGGGGCTGGTGAAGTCCACGCGTGCGGTCATGGGGCAAGCCTTTCGGCTCAGTTCCGGGCCGGATATGTGGGAAGCATTGCGGCAATTCCAGACTGCATTGATGGGAGCACGCAGACGTGAAGCTTCGATCCCGCGGCATGGTTTGCCCGGGCTTTGCGGTCGCTTTGCCTTCTCTCGGAAGAGAGGGCGCAGGGAAAGCCGGGCGCCGACTGCGCCCGCAGCACCGTGTGCAATGGGTAGTAAGAGAACGCACACGGATTAGACAGGTACAGCCAGGACATCCCGGCTTTCCCCGCGCAATGGCTTTACGGCTTACTTCGTGCTCTCCCCGGTGAGCGGCCTTTATTGTCACCGTTGCCAAGCCCGCACAGGCGGGCCGGATAGACGCCAGGGTCGCGGCGC
>DATEJC010000186.1:0-6165 GCA_035278345.1 Bradyrhizobium sp.
GCGCCGCGACCCTGGCGTCTATCCGGCCCGCCTGTGCGGGCTTGGCAACGGTGACAATAAAGGCCGCTCACCGGGGAGAGCACGAAGTAAGCCGTAAAGCCATTGCGCGGGGAAAGCCGGGATGTCCTGGCTGTACCTGTCAAAGCCGTGTGCGTTCTCTTACTACCCATTGCACACGGTGCTGCGGGTGCCGCCGGCGCCCGGCTTTCCCTGCGCCCTCTGTTCGAAGGGGGAGCAACGAAGATGCAAAACCCGGACGAAAACGAGTCGCGGGAATTAGAAGCCATGCTCTCTCCACGTCATTGCGAGCGAAGCGAAGCAATCCACCTTTGCCGCAGTAAGGAAAGCTGGATTGCTTCGTCGCTTCGCTCCTCGCAATGACGGCGATAGGCCAGTGTGTAGTCAGTCGCGACCGCCGCGCCGAGCCCTCAGCTCGCCGCTTCCAGCCGCTCTTCCGTCAGCAGCCGCATCGCGGCGTCCGCGTCCATCGGCTCGCCGAAGGCGAAGCCTTGCGCGAATTCGCAGCCGAGCTGGTAGAGCTCGACGGCATCGGAATCGGTTTCCGCGCCTTCCGCGACCACGTCCATGCCGAGATCGTGGGCGAGCGCGATGATCGATTTCAGGATCACCGGGCGCGTGCCGCGGCTTGTCGTGCGCACAAAGGACTGGTCGATCTTGATGGTGTCGAAGGGGAAGCGCTGCAGATAGGCCAGCGAGGAATGGCCGGTGCCGAAATCGTCGAGCGAGAGCCCGGTGCCGAGCTCGCGGATGCGCGTCAGCATTTGCGCGGCGTGCTCGGGGTTCTCCATCACGAGCGATTCCGTCAGTTCCAGTTTCAGCGTGCCGCGCGCCACGGAGGAACGCGACAGCACGGTGCGGATGTCGTGGATCAGATCGTGACGCAGCAGCTGCCGCGAGGAGACGTTGACACTGGCAAAGATCGGCTCGCGCGAACGCATCGCGCGCTGCCACACCGAAAGCTGCCGCGCGGTCTGGTCCATCACGAACATGCCGAGGTCGACGATCAGGCCGATTTCCTCGGCGATGTTGATGAATTCCGACGGCGACATGCGGCCGAGCTTTGGATGATCCCAGCGCGCCAGCGCCTCGAAGCCGGCGACCGAGCGATCCTCCAGCCGCACGATCGGCTGGTAGAGGATCGAGATCTCCTGCCGTTCGATGGCGCGGCGCAATTCGGATTCCAGCGTCAGGCGGTCGGTCTTGCGCGCGCGCATCGCCGGCTTGTAGACGTCGATGCGGTCGCCGCCGATGCGCTTGGAGTGGTACATCGCAAGTTCCGCATCCTTGATGATCTCTTCCGAGAGCTGCGTCTGCGGATCGGACAAGGCAAGGCCGATGGAAGCGGTGAGGAAGATCTCGCGGTCGTTGAAGGCGATCGGTGCGCGGATGGTCTTGCGGATGGTCTCGGCAAAGGCGGTGATGCGCGCGGGATCCTGCTCGGACAGCAGGATCAGGCCGAACTGGTCGCCGGCGAGGCGCGCCAGCGTGTCCTGGGGTTTGAGGATGCGCGTCAGCCGCCGTGCCAGCGTCAGCAAGATGGAATCGCCGACCGCGATACCGACGGAATCGTTGACCTGCTTGAAGCGGTCGAGGTCGATCACCATCAGGGTCGGCCGCAGGGTCGGCACGGTTTTCGCGAAATTCGCCACCGCGTTGAGGCGGTCGAGGAACAGCTTGCGGTTCGGCAGGCCGGTGAGGTTGTCGTGCACGCTGTCATGCAGCATGCGCTCCTCGGCATTCTTGATGTCGGTGACGTCGGTGAGCGTGCCGACCACGCGCGACACTTCGCCGTCGGAGCCGACCACCGGCCGCGCCTTCAGCGCGAACCACATGAAATGGCCGTCGGGCGTGCGCAGGCGGAAATCCTGCACCAGCCGGCCGCGGCGCTGGTCGAGCACGCTGTCGAGCGCGGCGCGGAAACGGTCCTGATCCAGCGGATGCAGCACTTCCAGCCACTTCGCGGCCGGGCCTTCCAGGGTGCCGCGCTTCAAGCCCAGCAGCGCTTCGGTCTCGGGGCTGGTGAAAACCTTGTCCGCGGAGACGTCCCAATCCCAGATCAGATCGCCCGAGCCGGCCAGCGCCAGCGCGCGGCGTTCGACGTCGGAGACGACGCCCGTGGTGGCGCCGCCGCCTGCGAAGGCGTGTTGCATGACGGTGAAGCCGATAAGCATCACGATCAGCACGAGGCCGCCGAGCAGGGCAGGGCCGACGATGTCGTTGGTGACGCTGCCCGCGACCGTCATGCCGGCCGCAACCACCCACACCACGAGCAGGAACCAGGTCGGGATCAGCAGCACCGCGCGATCGAAACCGTGGGTCGACAGATACACGATCAGCGCAAAGCCGGCGAAGGCGATCAGCACCAGCGACATGCGCGCGATGCCGGAAGCAACCGCAGGATCGAACAGGGCGAGCGCGACCAGCGAGCCGAGGAAGGTCAGCCAGCCGATGGTGATGTGCGAATAGCGCACATGCCAGCGCGACAGGTTGAGATAGGCAAACAGGAACACCAGAAGCGTCGCCGCCAGGATCGCCTCGCCCGCAGCGCGCCAGACGCGCTCGGCGTTGTTCGACATGTCCAGCACCTTGCCCCAGAAGCCGAAGTCGACGCCGATATAGACCAGCACTGCCCAGGCGAGCGCAGCGGCCGCCGGAAACATGATCGAACCCTTCACGACGAACAGGATGGTGAGCACGAGGGCGAGCAGGCCGGAAATGCCGATCACGATGCCGTGGTACAGCGTGAACGAGTTGACCTTGTCCTTGTAGGCCTCGGGCTCCCACAGATAGAGCTGCGGCAGCTTGTCGGTGCGCAGCTCCGCGACAAAGGTGACGACGGCGCCGGGATCGAGCGTGATGCGGAAGATATCGGCGGTCGCGCTCTCCTGCCGCTCGGGACGATCACCGACCGACGGCGTAATGGTGGCGACGCGCGAGAGGCCAAGGTCGGGCCACAGCAGGCCGGACGACACGATGCGGTAATGCGGCGCGACGATCAGACGATCGAGCTGATCGTCGGTGTTGTTGGCGAGCGCAAACACCACCCAGTTCTGGCCGCCTTCACGCGCGCGCACCTCGATGCGACGGACGATGCCATCGGTTCCGGGCGCCGTCGAAACCTGGATGCGGTCGGTATCGCTGCGCTGATGGTCGAGGACGGCGGTGAGGTCGATGGCGGGCGCGTCACTGCGGACGCTGATGGCGTCGATCGCGCGCGCGGGCGCCGCGACAGCAACAATCATGAAGCCCAGCGCAAGCAGCGCAAGGCACCTGATCAGACGCAATGTCAGTACTCCGCGATAACGTTCGTTCCGGCCAAGCGACCGGCCCGGCGTCTCGCGATTGATGCCATGAAAGCGAGGGAAATCAAAGGGTTTCCGCCCGCCGATCGTTGCCGAGAGTTAAACGGCCAACACAATTTTGCCAATATGTTGGCTGGTCTCCATGCGCCGGTGTGCGTCGGCAGCCTTTTCCAGCGGGAAAGTGCTGTCCATCAGGGGCTTTACCTTGCCCTCGCGCAGCAGCGGCATCACCTTGGCCTCGATGGCCGCCACCATCGCCGCCTTGTCCGCATTAGTACGGGGACGCAGCGTCGAACCGGTGTGGGTGAGGCGCTTCACCATCAGCTTGGAGAAATTGGCGGTCGTCTTCGGCGTGTTGGACAGGAAGGCGATCTGGACGATGCGGCCGTCGACGGCGGCGGCATCATAGTTGCGGTCGATATAATCGCCGCCGACCATGTCGAGGATGACGTTGGCGCCAACATTGTTGGTCGCCTTTTTGGTCTCGGCGACAAAATCCTGGCTCTTGTAGTTGATCGCGACGTCGGCGCCGAGCTTGAGGCACGCATCGGCCTTGTCCTGCGCGCCGACGGTGACGATCACCTTGGAGCCAAAAGCCTTCGCCAGCTGAATCGCCATGGTGCCGATGCCGGAGGAGCCGCCATGGATCAGCAGCGTCTCGCCGGGCTTCAAGGCGCCGCGCTCGAACACATTGTGCCAGACCGTCATCAGCGTCTCCGGAATGGCGCCGGCCTCCGCGATGGTCAGCGAGGGCGGCACGGTCATCGCCTGACCGTCTTGCGCAATGCAGTACTGGGCGTATCCGCCACCGGCCACCAGCGACATCACCTTGTCGCCGACCTTGTGCCTGACCGCGCCGCTGCCGACGGCCACCACTTCGCCGGCGATCTCCAGGCCAGGCAAATCGCTCGCGCCGGGCGGCGGCGGATAGGCGCCGGAGCGCTGCGCAACGTCGGGACGGTTGACGCCGGCGGCCATCACCTTGACCAAAAGCTCGCCGGGACCGGGCACGGGCAGGCTACGTTGTTCGGGCACGAGCACCTCGGGACCGCCGGGCTTGCTGATGGCGACAACGGTCATTTGCGCAGGCAGCTTTTCCATGATTTGTCCTTGGGAAACTCGGGAAATCCGGATGCCTGCTTAGCCAGCCGAACGGCGGCTGGCAACCGCTCCGGAACGCATGGGACGGAGACGCGCGATGCCTATCGAAGACGACGATCGTCCGCGGAAAAAGATCAGCCACGAGATCGGCCAGGACCTGTCGCTGCTCTCGGTCGAAGAACTGGCCGAGCGCATTGCGCTGCTCAGAAGCGAGATCGAGCGGCTGGAGGCCGCCTCCGCCAAGAAGCGCGCCTCCAAGGATGCGGCGAACAGCTTTTTCAAATCCTGATGTTTGTCGCCCCGGCGACCCGTCTTCGCCAAGGCTTCGCCGGGGTCGAGGAGTTGGGCACGCCGAAGCTTCAGCGAAGGCGGCAGGCCGGGGCCCATACGCCGCGGCCCTCGCAAAGGGCACGCGGAGAGTCGACCTTGCTTCGCCAACCGACAGTCGTGGTTATGGGCCCCGGCCTTCGCCGGGGCGACCCTGTGGCGACAACTAGGCCAATGGCCGACATGGCAAACAAAGTCTCAAAAAATTTGTTCGTTTACGATCAATTAAGCTTTCTCGAGTATGACTGTCATCGTCCTCGTTTGGACACCGAGTGGCTCCTGTCCACTCTGTTTGACGCCTCCCTGTTATCAACTTCAAAAGCCGCCGATTTCTTCGGCGGCTCTTTTTTTGGCCTTCTTCCGCACTGCCTTGGAAACCATATTTCGCGTTGCGGCTGGACTCCGGCCCCCTTCGCGAGCAATGATTTGTTCATCATAACCCGGCGCGCGAAGACGCCGGGATCTGGCGTAAATCGGTGGTGTGAGGGCGTTAACCATGGCGGAGCGTTCGCAGAACGACGGCGCGTTGGTTCAATTGAGCGAACGGCTGACCAATTCGGCGGCGTTCAGCACTTTGTTCCGGGAAGGCATGGATCTGGTCGAGGAGACCGCCGCCTATCTCGATGGCGATGGCCGCAGCGAAGCCAAGGCTCTGGAACGCTCGGTCAGCCTGACTTACGCAACCGAGAGCATGCGCCTGACCACCCGCTTGATGCAGCTCGCCTCCTGGCTGTTGCTGCACCGTGCGGTCAAGGAAGGCGAGATGACACTGACCCAGGCCAACCGCGAAAAGACCAAGGTGAAGCTCACCGCCGCCGATCCCGGCCCGGCCGACATGATCGAAAAGCTGCCGGCGCAGCTGCAGGATTTGATCGCCCGCTCGATGAGCCTGCAGTCGCGGGTGCGCCGTCTCGACACCACCATTCACGCCCCGCCGCCGGAGCGTCCGACCATCGGCAATCCGCTGGTGCCGCAGCTCAACCGCCTCAAGGCCGCCTTCGAGCAGTAAGTTTCTCTGAAATTGCAGTCGTCATTCCGGGATGGTCCGAAGGACCAGACCCGGAATCTCGAGATTCCGGGTTCGATGCTTCGCATCGCCCCGGAATGACAGCTGCCAACCCAAAACAAAAACGCCCCTGCACAGCAGGGGCGTTTTTCGTCTCGAACCGCCGCGGCAAAGCGGCGTCGTTACTTCTTGAGGAAACCCTCGAACTTCTTCTGGAAGCGGGAAACGCGGCCGCCGCGATCCATGATCTGCTGGGCGCCGCCGGTCCAGGCCGGGTGCGATTTGGGGTCGATGTCGAGGTTCAGCTTGTCGCCGGCCTTACCCCAGGTGGAACGGGTCTGGTACTCGGTTCCGTCGGTCATGACGACCGTAATCATATGATAATCCGGATGAATTTCGGCTTTCATG
>DATEJC010000187.1:0-4992 GCA_035278345.1 Bradyrhizobium sp.
CAATCCGAACACGCTGACGCGCGGCAACGACAATATCGAGCACGAGGCGGAAAAGGATCCGTCGTTCTTCTATACCGATGCGATCAGCGATCAGGCAGCGAGCTACATCCGCCAGCACAAGCGGGAGAACCCGGACAAGCCGTTCTTCCAGTATGTCGCCTACACCGCGCCGCATTGGCCGCTGCATGCGCATGACGAGGACATTGCCAAATACAAGGGCCGTTTCGATGCCGGCTGGGATCGCCTGCGCGAGCAGCGCCTGAAGCGGCTCGTCGATGACGGAATCATCCATCCGAACTGGCAGCTCACCGACCGCGATCCGACCCAGCCGCCTTTCACCGAAGCGCAGCACCGCGAATGGACTCTGCGCTGCATGGAAGTCTATGCCGCGCAAATCGACCGCATGGACCAGGGCATCGGCCGCATTCTCCAGGCGCTGGAGGAGACCGGCCAGATGGAGAACACGCTGATCATCTTCCTGTCCGACAACGGCGCCTGCGCCGAGGACATTCCGCAGGGGGTCACAGCGCACGAACTCGTCGACCAGCTGATGATCGCGAAAGCGAAGACGCGCAAGGGCGAGCCGGTACGATTCGGTAACGATCCCTCACTGATGCCGGGCGGCGAGCACACCTATCAGAGCTACGGCACCGCCTGGGCGAACCTCTCCAACACGCCGTTTCGGCTCTACAAGCACTGGATCCATGAGGGCGGCATCGCGACCCCCTTCATCGTGCACTGGCCGCGCGGCATCAAGGAGCGTGGCGGCCTGCGCCACAATCCGAGCCAATTGCCGGATGTGATGGCGACAATCCTCGATGTATCGGGCGCGACCTATCCGAAGGAATACAAGGGCAACGCCATCCTGCCTTGCGAGGGCGAGAGCCTGGTGCCCTCGTTCTCCTCTGCCTATGGCGATCGCGGGCCGCTGTTCTGGGAGCACGAGGGCAACGCCGCCGTGCGCGTCGGCAAGTGGAAGCTGGTGCGAAAGTATCCCGAGGCGTGGGAGCTCTATGACATGCAGATCGACCGCACCGAAATGCACGATCTTGCCCCGCAGTATCCGGACCGCGTTCGCGAGATGACGGAACTGTACCAGCGCTGGGCCAACCGCTGTGGCGTGATCCCGCGCGAGAAGATACTGGCGCTCATGGAGGCGCAGGGCGAGACGGCGTTCTGGGAAGAAGAGAAGCAGAAGTAACAGCTGACATCAGATGACCGGCGGAGATCCCCGTTGCTGTGCGAAGCGCCAGGCCGGCGAGCCGGCGCTGCCGCCTTCGACGGCGGCGATCACGCCGAGCAAGACGCCGATCCCGCGGCGCTGGAGCCCGCCGATCGGCGGTTCCTTCCTGATGGGCTCCGACGACAAGCGCTTTCCAGATGACGGCGAAGGCCCGGTGCGCAAGGTCACGGTGACGACCTTCGCCATCGCCTGCCATGCGGTGAGCAATCTGCAGTTCGCGGAATTCGTCAGGCAGACCGGATATACGAGCGATGCCGAGCGCTACGGCTGGAGCTTCGTGTTCGAAGGCTTGTTGCCTGACGAGGCGAAGCGCGAACCGTCAAATCGCGCGGCCGAGACGCCGTGGTGGGTGGCGGTGCCGCACGCCTATTGGGCGCAGCCGGAGGGACCGCACTCCACCATTCTCGATCGGCCGGATCATCCCGCCGTGCATATTTCGTGGAATGACGCCAAGGCTTACTGCCAGTGGTCCGGGACGCGGCTGCCGACCGAAGCGGAGTGGGAGATGGCCGCCCGCGGCGGGCTGGAGCAGGCCATTTTTCCCTGGGGCGACGAGCTGACGCCGGCGGGCGAGCATCGCTGCAATATCTGGCAGGGAATCTTTCCCGACCGCAATACGAAGGACGACGGATTTCTCGGCACTGCGCCGGTTCATGCGTTCCAGCCGAACGGCTACGGGCTGCACAACGTCGCCGGCAATGTCTGGGAATGGTGCGAGGACAGTTTCTCGCCGCGCTATCATCAGGTGACGGCGCCCGAGAATCCGTTCCACGGCGCCCCGGCGCCGAACCGCTCGCTGCGCGGCGGCTCGTTCCTCTGTCACGATTCCTACTGCAACCGCTATCGCGTCGCCGCGCGCAGTTCGAACACGCCGGACAGTTCTGCCAGCAATATCGGATTCCGGGTAGTGCGAGCCGGCTAGACTTCACCTCTCCCCGCTCTTTGCGGGGAGAGGTCGACGCCAAAGCGTAGCGAAGGCGGCGGGTGAGGGGCAAGCTGCGAAGCTTGCCACACGACTGCACTCACCGAATCCTTCGGCTGATCGATTCGAGTCGAAAGGACCGCCGTCGCGGAGATAGCTTGCCCTGCCCCTCACCCGGATCGCTGCGCGATCCGACCTCTCCCCGCAGAAGGGCGGGGAGAGGTAAACCGAAGCTCAGCGCGGCACCACGGCGGTGGCTTCGATCTCGACCCGCGCCGCCTTCTCGACCAGACGCACCACCTGCACCAGCGCCATCGCCGGGTAATGCGTGCCGAAGGCCTCGCGGTAGATCCGGCCGAGCGCCTTCAAATTGGCGAGATACTCTTCGATGTCGACGACATACCAGGTTAAGCGGACCAGATGCTCCGGGCGCGCGCCGCCGGCTTCAAGGATCGCCTTGATGTTGGCAAGCGTCTGGCCCACCTGCGCGATAAAGCCGTCGGCAAGGCGCTCCTCGGCATCCCAGCCGATCACGCCGCCGGTCACGACAATGCGGCCGTCGGCGGCCATGCCGTTGGCATAGCCTTTCGGCATCGGCCAGCCGCTCGGCTGCAGCACCTGCGCGCGCTCGCCTTTCGCAGCTGGCACTACGGCCAGGGTCGGTCCCTTCGCGGTCGTCACAGGAAATTCTCCATTGGATTATTCGGCGGCGATGCCGGGCGGCGTGCCCGCCTGCGCCATCTGGCGGAGCGCAAAGCGCTGCAGCTTGCCGGTCCCGGTCTTGGGCAGTTGCACAACAAACTCGATCGCGCGCGGATATTTGTAGGGTGCGATCGCCTGTTTCACGTGATCCTGCAGAGCCGTCACCAGCGCCTCGTCGGGCTCGACGCCCGGTGCCGCCACCACATAGGCCTTCACGATCATGCCGCGCGCTTCGTCCGGCGCGCCGACCACGCCGCATTCGGCAACGGCTGGGTGCGACAGCAGCGCCGCCTCGACCTCGGGACCGGCGATGTTGTAGCCGGAGGAAACGATCATGTCGTCGGCGCGTGCGACGAACGAGAAATGACCGTTGGCCCGGACGAAAGCATCGCCGGTGATGTTCCAGCCACTGCGGACGTAATTTGTCTGCCTGCTGTCGGCGAGATAGCGGCAGCCGGTGGGGCCGCGCACCGCGAGCTTGCCGACAGTGCCGTCAGGCAGCTCGTTCATGTCGTCGTCGACGATCTTTGCTTCATAGCCGGTCACGGGAAAGCCGGTCGAGCCCGCCACGGAATCACCGACGCGATTGCTGATGAAGATGTGCAGGAGTTCCGTGCTACCGATGCCGTCGAGGATCGGCTTGCCGGTCTTTTTGGTCCAGTTCTCGAACACCGGCGCGGGCAGCGTCTCGCCCGCGGAGACCGCGAGCCGCAGCGAGGAGAGATCGGCGCCGTTGTCCATCGCGGCCATCATGGCGCGGTAGGCGGTGGGCGAAGTGAAGCAGATCGTCGCCTTGTAGGTCTCGATGATCTTGATCATCTCCGGCGGCGCCGCGTTCTCCAAGAGAGTAGCGGTCGCGCCGAAGCGCAGCGGGAAGATCGCAAGGCCTCCCAGCCCGAAGGTGAAGGCGAGCGGCGGCGAGCCGACAAAGACATCGTCAGGCGTGACCTTGAGCACTTCCTTCGCATAGCCATCGGCGACCATCAACAGATCGCGATGGAAATGCATGGTCGCCTTCGGCTCGCCCGTGGTGCCCGAGGTGAAGCCGAGCAGCGCGACGTCGTCGCGGCCGGTCTTCACCGCATCGAAGCGCACCGGCTTGTTGAGTGCGACCCGATCGAGCTCGGCATCGTGGTTCGACGTGCCGTCGAAATTTACGACCTGCTTGAGGAAGCGGCTGGTCTTGGCGCAGGCGACGAGTTCATCGGCGATGCGGCTGTCGGTCAGCGCCAGCGCGATCTCGGCCTTGTCGACGATCTTGGAAAGTTCACCGTTGCGCAGCATCGGCATCGTGTTGACCACGACCGCGCCGGCCTTCGTCGCCGCCAGCCATGCCGCCACTAGCGCCGGATTGTTGCCGGAGCGGATCAGCACGCGATTGCCCGGCTTGACGCCGTAATTCTCCACCAGCGCATGCGCGAGGCGGTTCGACCAGTCGGCGAGCTCTTTATAGGTGCGCTGGCGGCCGTTGCCGATCAGCGCGGTGTGGTCGCCAAAGCCCTTCTCGACCATGCGGTCGGTGAGCTCGACGCCGACGTTGAGATAGTCAGGGTACTGGAATTCCGGCCGCTCCAGCCGCAACTCCGGCCACTGCTCCGCCGGCGGCAGGTTGCGCCGCGCAAAATCGTCGACATGCCCTGTTGGGCCGAGGCTTGCAATTCCACCTGACATATCGCCCTCGCTTTTAAAAAGAGGATGCCCGGCAACGCGATCCAGAAATCATTTTATACTTAAAATAATTTGGCGCAAGGGCGGAAATCGGCTGCCCCCCGCGGTTTTCAGCCGCGGGCCAGTTCCTTCAGGCGGAGCACCATGGGTGAATCGGGATCGGCCAGGGGCGCGATGGCCGTGAAATGATTGGCGTTCTGAACGGTGCCAAAACGCGCGGCGATGCCCCTGCCCCAGGCCTCGACGATGGCCTTGCTCTGGCGAAAGTATTCGGCGCTCTCATTGCCGCCAACGACAGCATCGAGGCTGCCATGCGCGGGCGGGGTCCAGAACAGCGGGCTGGCGGCCCTTGCCGACCCCGCGTCGAGCCCCAACGCCTTGTTGATGGAGGTTCCGACCAGCGGCGGCAGATCGAACAGGCCCGAGATTGCGTAAGCGGCCCTGACCGGAATTTCCG
>DATEJC010000188.1:0-3865 GCA_035278345.1 Bradyrhizobium sp.
CAAGGCGTTTTTGCGGAAGGTCGGCCAGCTCGAGCGGCTGCGCACGGAGTTGCCGGAAAGCGCTTCGCCGATCGTGCCAAAGCGCTGGGCCGAGCTCAACACCATCACCATCGCCTTCGGCCACGGCATCGCGGTGGCGCCGCTGCAGGCGGTGATGGGCATCAACGCCATGGTCAATGGCGGCCTTCTGGTCCCGCCGACCTTCCTGAAGCGCTCGGAAGAAGAAGCCAGAGCCATGGCCAAGCGGGTCGTCAAACCCGAGACGTCGGAAAAGATCCGCTACCTGATGCGGCTCAACGCCGAGATCGGAACCGCCAAGAAGGCCGACGTGAAGGGCTATTACATCGGCGGCAAGACCGGCACCTCCGAAAAGGTGGTCAATGGCCGCTATTCCAAGAAGCAGGTGCTCAACTCCTTCACGGCGATCCTGCCGGCCGACAACCCGCAATACCAGCTCCTGGTCATGCTGGACGAGCCCAAGGCGCTGCCGGAAACACACGGGTTCATCACTTCCGGCTGGAACGCGGTGCCGACCGGCGGCAACGTCATTGCCCGTATTGCGCCGCTGCTGGGGGTCGAGCCCCGTTTCGATCTGCCGCCGTCCGACCGCCTCATTCTTGCGGCATCGAGAACAAATCAGTAATCCACTGGTTGGCAGCGGATTTTGAGTCTCCGCGGCCGGCCGGACTGGAACAGCATGCGACTTCGCGACCTCTTTGGCGCCGATGCCACGATCGACCCGCACGCCGACGCGGTCGAGGTGAGGGGGCTCGCTGTCGACAGCCGCGCGGTGAAGCCGGGCGATCTGTTCTTTGCGCTCGCAGGCAGCAAGACCGACGGCTCGCGCTTTATCGATGCGGCGATCGCGGCCGGCGCGGTGGCGGTTGCCGGCGAACGTCGGCCGGAAGGCGCGCGCGTTCCCTTTGTGGTGACACCAAATCCGCGCCGGGCGCTGGCGCTGGCCGCCGCGAAATTCTTTCCGAAGCAGCCCGAAGTCATCGCGGCCGTCACCGGCACCAGCGGAAAAACTTCCGTGGCCGCTTTCACGCGCCAGATCTGGCAGAGTCTTGGCCATGACTCCGCGAGCATCGGCACCATCGGCCTCGTCTCGCCAAGGCGCACCGTCTACGGCTCGCTGACCACGCCCGATCCGATCGCGCTGCATAGGCAGCTGGACGAGATCGCGCGCGACGGCGTCACGCATCTCGCCTTCGAAGCGTCCTCGCACGGCCTCGACCAGTTTCGCCTCGACGGCGTGCGCGTCGCCGCGGGCGGCTTCACCAACCTGTCGCGCGATCACATGGATTATCATCCCGACGTCGCGCATTATCTGAACGCCAAGCTGCGGCTGTTCCGCGATCTCGTTGCCGACGGCGGCGCGGCGGTGATCTCTGCCGATCACGATTGCTCAAGCGAGGTGATCGACGCCGCGCGCGCGCGAAAGCTGCGCATCATCGCGATCGGGCGCAGGGCCGATGGTGCCGACGGCATCCGCCTCGTCAACGCCAGCATCGAAGGCTTTGCGCAGAAGCTGACGATCGAGCATCGCGGCCGCAAACATGCGCTTCACCTGCCGCTGGTCGGCGAATTCCAGATCGAAAATGCCCTGATCGCGGCCGGCCTTGCGATCGGTACGGGCAGCGATGCGGAGAAAGTTTTCGCCGCCATCGAGAAGCTCGAAGGCGCCAAGGGCCGGCTGGAGCGCGTCGGCGAACGCAATGGCGCGCCGGTCTTTGTCGATTATGCCCACAAGCCGGATGCCCTGGCCAAGGCGCTGCAGGCGCTGCGACCCTATGCGAAGCGAAAGCTCGTCGTCGTGTTCGGCGCCGGCGGCGATCGCGATGCCGGCAAGCGCCCGCTGATGGGCGCGATTGCGGCCGAAAATGCCGACAGCGTCATCGTCACTGACGACAATCCGCGCAGCGAAAATCCGGCCGCGATCCGCGCCGCCATTCTTGCCGCGGCGAAGGGCGCAAGGGAAATCGGCGACCGCAACGAGGCGATCCGCGCCGGCGTCGCCGCGCTGGAGCCGGGCGATGTGCTGCTGATCGCCGGCAAGGGCCATGAGACCGGGCAGATCGTCGGCGACAAGACGCTTCCTTTCAGCGATCACGACGCGGTCGCGGCCGCGCTTTCATCGAGGGTGGCATGAACGCGAAGCCGCTATGGACCGTTGCTGAAGTTGCCCGGGCGCTGGGGCTATCGGAAAAATTTGCGGACACGCCGATCAGCTTCGTCACGCAGGACAGCCGCCTGGTCAAACCGGGCAGTCTCTTCATCGCGCTGAGCGGCACGCCGAGCGGCGGCTTTATCTCCAGCTTCGCCAGCGCGCGCGACGGCTGGGAGTTCGCGGCGAACGCGGAAAGCTCCGGCGCGGTCGCGATGATCGTGCCGAAGAAGATCGAAGGCGTCACCGTTCCGCAGTTGATCGTGAAGGACACGCTGATCGACGGTCTCTGGGCGCTCGGCCGCGCCGCGCGTGCGCGCTATAGCGGCCCCGTCATTGGTCTCACCGGCAGCGCCGGAAAAACCTCGACCAAGGAATTCATCGCCGCCTATCCCAACGCCTTCGCCAGCCCCTCCAGCTTCAACAACTTTTGGGGCGTGCCGCTGACGCTGTGCAACGGCGATACCTCGGCCAGCGTCTGGGTCGTCGAGATGGGCATGAACCAGGTCGGCGAAATCTCGCGCCTCTCTAAGCTGTCGCGCCCGACGGTAGCCCTCGTCGTCAACGTGCAGCCGGTGCATCTGGAAAAGCTCGGCAGTCTCGAAGCGATCCGCCGCGAGAAGGTTTCCATCGCGCAGGGCCTGCCCAGGGACGGCGTTCTCGTATTGCCGACCGATGTCAACGCGCCGGAATGGAGCGGCAAGACCATCCGCTTTGGCGGCAGCAGCGAGGTGCGCGAGATCAAGCACGCCGCGCGCGGCGAGAGTTGGGATGTCACTGCTGACGTCGGCGGCAAGCAAATCGCCTTTGGCCTCACGCCGGGCGCGCCGCATCGCCTGCAGAATGCGCTTGCCGCGCTTGCCTCGATCCACGCCGCCGGCCTCGATGCCGCGTTGCTCGCGCCTGAGCTCAACGATGTCGGCATCATGACCGGCCGCGGCGTCGAACAGACGGTGGCCGGCGCGACGCTGATCGACGACAGCTTTAACGGCAACCCGGCCAGCATGGTCGCCGCGCTCGACAGCCTCAAGGCGCGCCCGGTCGCAAAGGGCCGCCGCATCGCCATCCTCGGCGACATGCTCGAGCTCGGCGACGAAGCGCCGTCCTATCACACGGGCCTTGCCAAACATCTCGACGGGATCGACGCCGTCTATTGCGTCGGCCCGCTGATGCATCACCTCTACGCGCTCTTGCCGAAAGACAAGGGCCTCGGTTGGCACGAGGACCCCGCCACGCTGGAGCCGCAACAGGTCGCGAGCCTGCTGCGCGGCGGCGATGTCGTGGTGGTCAAGGGCAGCAAGAAGATGTTCTGGGTGAACAAGTTCGTGCCCAGGCTGGTCGCTGCACTGCAGTCAAAGGCGTGAACCGCATGTGCCTCACGCAAACTTTCAGCCCGCCACCACTCGCGCTTGGCGCGGGGCCGTGGTTAAAGGGCGTCTCGCCTTTCTGGCACGGCCGCGTCAGCGGCATGGGGCATATTGAATGCTATATTGGCTGATCGAGCTTTCGAACACGGTTCCGGTCCTCGGATTTCTCAAGGGCCTGCTCAACGTGTTTCGCTACATCACCTTCCGCACCGGCGGCGCGATGGTGACGGGCGCACTGTTCGTGTTCCTGTTCGGGCCCTGGATCATCGATCATTTGCGCTTGCGGCAGGGCAAGGGCCAGCCGATCCGCAGCGACGGGCCGGCATCGCAT
>DATEJC010000189.1:0-4198 GCA_035278345.1 Bradyrhizobium sp.
ACGAGGCCGACGATGGAACGGAACGTCGTCGACTTTCCCGCACCGTTGCGCCCAAGCAGCGCCACGACTTCGCCCTCGCCGACCTCGAGCGCGATGTCGAACAGGATATGCGCAGGGCCATAGAAACTGTTGAGATCGGCGACCTGGAGCTTCATCAATGCGCTCCCTCGCGATGCCGCGCGTCGTAGACCAGGCCCTCGCCGAGATAGACGGCGCGAACCTGCGGGTTGGCGCGGACCTGCTCGGGCGTGCCCTCCGCGATCAGGCTGCCGCGGTTGAGCACGAGGATGCGGTCGGCATGTTCGAATACGACATCCATGTCGTGCTCGGTGAAGAGCACGCCGATCGATTGCTCGCGAGCGATCTTGGCGGTGAGCCGCATCAACTCGACGCGCTCGCGTGGCGCCATGCCCGCCGTCGGCTCGTCCATCAAGAGAAGTTTCGGCCGGTTGGCGAGCGCGACCGCCAGCTCCAGCCGCTTGAGATCACCATAAGCCAGCTCGCCGCAGGGCCGCTCGGCGTAGCCGTCCATGCCGACGAGGTCGAGCAGGCGTCCGGCCTCCTCGCGTGCGAATTGCGGCGTCGAGGCCCAGAAGTTGAACAGCGCCTGGCCATACGAGATCAGCGCGACCTGCACGTTCTCGCGCACCGTCATGGTCGGGAACGTGGCCGTGATCTGGAAGGTGCGCCCCACCCCCAGCCGCCAGATTTCCCGAGGCTTGCGCCCGATGGTATCCCGCCCGAGCAGCGTAACGCGGCCGGAGTCCGGAATGTTCTGGCCGTTGAGCATGTCGAAGCAGGTGCTCTTGCCCGCCCCGTTCGGCCCGATCAGCGCCAGGATTTCGCCGGCCTTGAGCGCGAACGACACGCCGCGCACGGCGTGCACGCCGCCATAGGATTTTGTCAGCCCCTCGACATCAAGCAATGTGCGCGGCTCGCTCATTCCGCCACCTCGACGCCGGCGAGCCGGGATTTCGATGAGGCGCCTGGACGCCAGCGCCCCATCAGCGACTCCAGCGTGCCGACGATGCCCTTCGGGAAGGCCACGACGATCAACACAATGAAGCCGCCCAGCACGAGCTTCGACCAGTCGGTCTGGCTGACCAGCCAGATATTCAGTGCCTTGTAGACGATGGCGCCGATCACCGCGCCCGACACGGTCTCCACGCCGCCGAGCAGCACCATCACAAGCGCATCGACGGAGAGCGAAATGCCAAGGCTGTCCGGGAACACGCTGCCCTTGAGATAGGCAAACAGCGCGCCGCCGACGCCAGCGACAGTGCCGGCGATGACGAAGGCGGTCCATTGCATATGCTTGCCATTGATGCCGATGGCTTCGCTGCGCAGCGGCGAATCTCGCGTCGCCCGCAGCGCATAACCAAAGGGCGAGAACACGATGAGACGGAGGATGACGACGCACAGCGCCGCAATCGCCAGCGACAGCCAGTAGAAGCTCGCAGGGCCCGCCGCCCATTTCTCCGGCCAGACGCCCAATATGCCGTTGTCGCCGCCGGTCACCGCCACCCACTGGAACGCGATCGACCACACGATCTGCGCAAAGGCGAGCGTCAGCATCGCGAAGTAGACGCCGGAGAGCTGCACGCAGAAGAAGCCGAACACGGCAGCCCCAAGACACCCAAGCAGGGGACCGAGCAGCAGCGAAACGATCATCGGCAATCCCGCCATCTTGGCCAGGAAGGCGATGCCGTAAGCCCCGAGACCGAAATAGGCTGCATGGCCAAACGAGGCGAGACCGCCGACTGCCATCAGGAAATGCAGGCTGGCGGCGAAGATCACGAAGATCGCGATTTCCGAGCCGACCGTCATCGCATAATTGCCGCCGACAAACGGCAGCGCCGCGGCGACAGCGAGCGCGACAAATGCGCCGATACGCTCATTTGCGGTGAGCGGCCGCCACGGATTAACGGTGAGACCGGGCGTGCGCCGCGCCGGCGCCTCCGGCTTGCCGAACAGGCCCCAGGGCCGGACGATCAGCACGACAGCCATGACGAGGAAAACGAGGATGATGGAAATCTTCGGGAAGATCAGGATGCCGAAGGCATTGAGCTCCGACACCAGCACCGCGGCGACGAAGGCGCCGATGATGCTGCCGAGGCCCCCGATCACGACAACGACGAAGACCTCGACAATGATGCGCAGGTCCATCGCATGATGCACGGCATCGCGCGGAATCTGCAGCGCGCCGCCAAGCGCGGCGAGGAAGACGCCGACGGCGAACACGGAGGTGAATAGCCATTTCTGGTTCACGCCGAGCGCGGCCACCATGTCACGGTCCTGCGTCGCCGCGCGCACCAGGATGCCCCAGCGCGTGCGCTGGAACAGCAGCCAGAGGATGCCAAGCACGACGGGCCCAAGCACGATCAGGAACAAATCATAGCTCGGGATGTTCTGGCCGAAGAAATCAACGGCGCCTTTGAATCCGGGCGCGCGGCGGCCAAGCAGATCGTCCGGGCCCCAGATCAGCACGACGAGGTCCTCGACCATCAAGGTCAGGCCGAAGGTCGCGAGCAACTGGAACAGTTCAGGCGAATGATAGATCCGCCGCAGCAGCACCATCTCGACGATGACGCCGACCACGGCAACGACCAGCGCCGCGGCGACGATGCCGCCCCAGAAGCCGAGCGCGCCGGAGAAGCGCTCGGTCAGCGTGAACGCGACATAGGCACCGACCATGTAGAACGCGCCATGCGCAAAATTCACGATCCGTGTCACGCCAAAGATGATCGACAGGCCCGAGGCCACCAGGAACAGCGACGCCGCGCTGGCAAGACCGGTCAGGAACTGGACGACGTAAAAGGCCATTGGCGGTCCGCGTTGGCGTGGTTCAGCGCACGTGACTCATCCTTCGAGACGGCGCGCTGTCGCGCCTCCTCAGGATGAGGTTGGAGACCCTCATGGTGAGGAACGCGGCAACGCCGCGCGTCTCGAACCATGAGACCCCATCTCTCCCTGCGAAGAGCGGGGAGAGGGAGAAGTGGGCGTCAGTCCTTCGGACGCAGCTTGTCGACTTCGGCGTCGCTCGGCAGGAAGTCCGCGCCCTTCTTGTAGGAGCTATCCACCATCACGCCCTTGCCGTCCTTCAGTGCGGTCTTGCCGACAAAGGCGCCAAGCGTCGACTGATGGTCGATCTTGCGGAAGGTGATCTCGCCGAAGGGTGAACCCATCGACAGGCCCTCGGTCGCCGCGATCAGTTTTTCCGGATCGGTCGAGTTCGCCTTGGTCAGGATCGCGGCGGCCGCCTTGATGGTCTGGTAGCCCACGATCGAGCCGAGCCGCGGATAGTCGTTGTACTTGGCCTGATATGCCTTGAGGAACTTGTCGTGCTCCGGCGTCTTGATCGCGTACCAGGGATAGCCGGTGACGATCCAGCCCTCCGGCGTCTCGTCCTTCAGCGGATCGAGATATTCCGGCTCGCCGGTGAGGAAGCTCACGACCGAACGACCCTTGAACAGGCCGCGGGTATTTCCTTCACGCACCAGCTTCACGAGGTCCGCGCCGAAGGTGACGTTGAGGATCGCCTCCGGATTGGCGGCGGCAACCGCCTGCACCACGGGGCCGGCGTCGATCTTGCCCTGCGGCGGCCACTGCTCGTCGACCCACTGGATATCGGGCCGCTTCTCCGACATCAGCTTCTTGAACACGGCGACGGCCGACTGGCCGTATTCGTAGTTCGGCGCGATCGTCGCCCACTTCTTGGCGGGAAGTTTTGCTGCCTGCTCCACCAGCATCGCCGCCTGCATGTAGTTGGAGGGGCGCAGGCGGAAGGTGTAGCGGTTGCCCTTCGACCAGGTGATGGCGTCGGTCAGAGGCTCGGCCGCGAGAAAAAACACCTTCTTCTGGTTGGCGAAGTCGCTGACCGCCAGACCGATATTGGACAGGAATGTGCCGGCGAGCATCGCGACCTTCTCGCTCGACACCAGCTCGTTGGCGGCGGTCTGCGCGTCGGCCGGCTTGCCTCCGTCGTCCTTGGAAATGACGACCAGCTTCTTGCCGTTGATGCCGCCGGCGGCGTTGATTTCTTCCACTGCAAGCTGCCAGCCTTTTCGATAAGGCTCGGTGAATGCCGGCAACAGCGAGTAGCTGTTGATCTCGCCGATCTTGATCTCGGCCTGCGCCATGGCGTTGCCCGCCATACCGGCGACCACGACCGCGAATCCCGCGCCTAACAAATGTCTGC
>DATEJC010000190.1:0-11393 GCA_035278345.1 Bradyrhizobium sp.
TCGGGCGGCCGCGCACTCAAGGACTCGGCCACGTTCGAGCAGGTCATCCTGCCGCTCGCCGACAAGCTCGGCGCCGCCGTGGGCGCCAGCCGCGCCGCCGTCGATGCGGGCTATGTGCCTAACGACTACCAGGTTGGCCAGACCGGCAAGATCGTGGCGCCCGAAGTCTACATCGCCGTCGGCATCTCCGGCGCGATCCAGCACCTGGCAGGCATGAAGGACTCCAAGACCATCATCGCCATCAACAAGGACGAGGACGCGCCGATCTTCCAGGTCGCCGACATCGGTCTGGTGGCAGACCTGTTCAACGCCGTGCCGGAGCTGACTTCGAAGCTCTGACACCGCGACACTGCCAAATTCGGATGACCCCGGCCGGAAACGGCCGGGGTTTTCCATGACGGTATGAATCAGCCCGGCATCCGCTCGAACAGATTGACTGCGGCTTGCTCTTCGCCCTCGGCCTCGTGGCGGCCGTACTGCACGAAGCCCAGCGCCGCGGCCAGGCATTCGGAGGCGATGTTGCCTTCCTCGATCATGCAGGCGATCCGGCGCTGGCCGTGCGTTTCGTCGAACCAGGGCAGCACCGCCCGCATGACTTCGCCGGCGACGCCTTGCCCCCAGCAATCCTGTCGCACGATCCAGCCGGCCTCCGGCACGTCGTCCATGCCTTTGCCAAAGCCGCGCCAGGAGTGGAACACGCCGCAATTGCCGATGATCTCGTCCTCTCCGCGGCGGCGCACATAGAAAGTGCCGTAGCCGTAGAGCGCCCAGCTTCCCGCGTTGCGGTTGAGGCGCTCGAACTGCGAGAAGGCGTCGGCCCGGGCGGGGCCAAGGAAGCGCGTCATGCCTTCGCCCTCGATCAGGCGGACGAGGTCTGTAAGATCGCCTGCGGCTGGCTTCCAGAGGTCGAAGCGCCCGGTGGCAAGAAAGGGACGCCGCGTCACAGCAGCCGCTCCATCGCATGGATGCCCACGCCGACCAGTCCCCCGACGACGGTGCCGTTGATGCGGATGAACTGGAGGTCGCGCCCGACGGCGCTCTCGATGCGGTCGGACACCGTCCGCGCATCCCAGCGCTTCACGGTTTCCGAGACCACCCGCACGATCTCCGAGCCGTAGCGCGATGCCACGCCGACCAGGGTGCGGCGGGCAAAACGGTTGACCAGTGTCTGCAGGCGCGCGTCCTCGGCCAGCGCATGGCCGAGTTGGCCGATGGAATCCCCCAGGGTGCCGGCAAGCGCCCGATCGGGGTTGCGGACTGCACGCAGCAGCGCCTCGCGGCCGCGTTCCCACATGGCGTCGAGCCAGGCGGCCACGGCCGGGTTTTCCAGCAGCTCCAGCTTCACGCGCTCCACCCTGAGGCGCATGGCCGGATCGTTGCGCAGGTCTTCGGCCAGCTTGGCGAGCGCATCGTCGATACGGCCGCGCAGCGGATGATCGGCCTGTACGATCACTTCCGCCAGAAGCCGGTAAGTACCGTCCAGCACTCCGTTCGCCAGCCGCTCGTCCAGCCCCGTCCAGCGCATGATAGCATTGGCGCGCTGGTGGATCATCGCGCGTATCATCGCCTCGTTGGCTTCCACCGTCTCCCCGATCTTGCGCAGCAGGCTTTCGAGCACCGGCAGGTGGCGCTTGTCGGCGATGGCATTGTCGAGCATCTGGCCGAGCAGCGGGGCCAGTTCGATCCTGCCGATCTGGCGCCGCAGCCCGGCCTTGACCATGCCGCCCATCTGGTCCGGATCGAGCGATTCCAGCACATCGGCGATCAGGCCCGCCGCGCCCGCGCGCAGGCGCGACTGCTCGTCCCGGCGGGGATCGGCCAGGAACGTCCCGGCACTTGCCGCCAGGTTGAAGCCGTGAAGCCGGCGCGCAACGACTTGCGGCGTGAGGAAATTGTCGCGCAGGAATGCCGCCATGGAATCGGCGATGCGGTCCTTGTTCCCGGGGATGATCGCCGTGTGCGGAATCGGCAGGCCCAGCGGGTGGCGGAACAGCGCCGTTACTGCGAACCAGTCCGCAAGGCCGCCGACCATGGCCGCTTCGGTAAAGGCAATGGCGTATCCGAGCGCCGGGCTCCACTCGGGGAGGGCCAGCGCCAGGCGCTGAAGCGCGATGAAGGAGGCTGCCATCAGCAGCAGCAGCCCGGTCGCGAAAAGCCGCATCCGCCGGGCCCTGTCCTGGCCCGACGCGATCTGCGCAACCGTCAGCGTCCTGCCCTCTCTCACCCGCCTCGCTCTATTCGGCCGGGACGGTGGCGCCGCCCTCGCCCCGACCATTCGCTTCCTGCGCATGATGCGGCTCGAATGTGAGCAGCGCCTTGCGCAGTTTCGGACCGATCCGCTTTTCGAACCCGTCGGCGAGGCTGAATGCCGCCGGGACGATGATGAGCGTGAGGAAGGTGGAGAGCAGCAGGCCGCCGATCACGGTAATGCCCATCGGCGCGCGCCAGGCGCCGTCGCCCGACAGCGAGAGCGCCGTCGGGATCATGCCCGCGGTCATCGCCACGGTGGTCATCACGATCGGCTGCGCGCGCTTGTGCCCGGCGTCGATGATGGCGTGAAGCTTGTCGACGCCGCTTGCCATCTCCTCGATCGCGAAGTCGATCAGCAGGATCGAGTTCTTGGCGACGATGCCCAGCAGCATGAGGATGCCGATGTAGACCGGCATCGAGACCGGCTGACCGACGATGGTCAGCGCGATCATGCCGCCAAGCGGTGCAAGCAGCAGCGAGGCCATGTTCACCAGCGGCGAGACGAAACGCTTGTAGAGCAGCACCAGCACCGCGAAGACCAGGAAGATGCCGCTGACGACGGCAATGACGAACTCGTTGACCATCTCGCCCTGCCATTTGTCCTCGCCCACCGGCGCGTTGGAAACGCCGGTTGGCAGGTTCTTCATGATCGGCAGGTTCTGGATCTGCTGCATGACCGGCCCCTTGACCTGACCTTCGCCAAGGTCGGCGCCAACGAAGATGCGGCGCGACTGGTTGTAGCGCTGGATCTGCGTGGGCCCTGCGCCGAAGCGGATCTCGGCCACGCGCTTTAGCGGAACCGAACCGCCGCTAGCGGTCGGCACCGGCAGATTCTCTATGGTTGAGAGGTCGCGCCGGGAGGTGCGTGGTATCACGACGCGGATCGGTACCTGCCGGTCAGTCAGCGAGAACTTGGCGGCGTTCTGGTCGATCTCGCCGAGAGTGGCGATGCGGATCGTCTGGCTCAGCGCGGCGGTGGTGACGCCGAGTTGCGCCGCCAGGTCGAGGCGGGGGACGATGACGAGTTCCGGCTGCTTCAGGTCGGCGGCGATACGCGGCGCGACGACGCCGTGAACGGTCCGCATCTGCTCCACGAGCTTCTGCGCAGTTGCATTGAGGAGGTCGGGATCGCTGCCGGAAAGCATGACCGAGATATCGCGCCCCGTGCCGAAGCCGGCCGCCTGGCTTGCGAAGGAAACGCGCGCGTCGGCGATGTTCTGGAGCTGGGGGGCGAGGCGCCGCTCGAACTGGGTGCTGGTCTCGCCGCGCTCGCTCGCCGGCTTGAGCGAGATATAGAGCGTGGATTTCGCCTCGCGCGTCGCTGCCAGCACACGCTCGACTTCCGGCTGCTTCTCGAGGAGGCTGGCCACGTGTCCGGCAACGGCGGCCGTCTGCTCGATTGTCGTGCCGGGGACCAGTTCGATGTTGACCTGGCTGGTATCGATGTTCTGATTCGGCTGGAACTGCTGCTCCGCGCCGGCCAGCAGGGCGAAAGTGACCACCAGGGCATAAACGCCGCCGCAGAAGGCGTAGAAGCGGTGGTCCCGCGTGCGCGCGGCGATGCGATCAGAGAGATAGCGATACCAGCGGCCGAAGCTGCCCAGGGAGGCTGCCGCGGCGCGGAACAGCCTGCCCAGCAGCCAGCCAGCCAGTGGCACCGCCACGGGTGCGACGAGCGCGGCGAAAACCACGGCCGAACGGTCCAGCCCCGCCATGACCAGCACCGTGTGCAAGCCCTGGTAGATGGCGAATGCCCCTGCACAGCCGATGCCGACGATCAGCGCCAGCAGCACGATGGCGACGGGATAGTACCACCCGCGCGCGGGAGCCTTTTCCAGCAGCGCCTTGCGGCGATGCGATTCCGTGCTGTCCAGCGTCCAGGTGAGGACCTTCATGTAGAGGTCCATGGCCTTGCCTTCGCCGTGCTGGGCATGGCCGTGCGCCTTGAGGAAATAGGCCGCCACCATCGGCGTGATCAGGCGCGCGACCGCAAGGCTCATCAGCACGGCGGCAACTACCGTGAGGCCGAAAGCCTTGAAGAACTGGCCCGGAATGCCCGGCATGAGACCGACCGGCAGGAACACCGCTACAATCGAGAAGGTCGTCGCCACCACCGCCAGGCCGATCTCGTCGGCGGCATCGATCGCGGCCTGGTAGGCCGTCTTGCCCATGCGCATGTGGCGCACGATGTTCTCGATCTCGACGATGGCGTCGTCCACCAGCACGCCGGCGACGAGGCTGAGTGCCAGCAGCGACAGGAAATTGAGCGTGAAGCCCAGCAGGTCCATGAACCAGAAGGTCGGGATGGCCGAAAGCGGAATGGCGATCGCGGAAATGAACGTCGCCCGCCAGTCGCGCAGGAACAGGTAGACGATCACGATCGCCAGCACCGCGCCTTCTACCAGCGCCTCCATCGATGTCGTGTACTGGTCCTTGGTGTAGTCCACCTGCGAGAACAGCTGCGTGACATGGACGCTGGGATTGTCCTTCCTGATCTCCTCCAGTGCCTTGACCGCCTCGTCATAGACGGTGACGTCCGAGGCGCCCAGGGCACGCTTGAAGCCGAAAGTGACGACCTCGCGCCCGTGCAGCTGGGCGATGCTGGTCTGCTCGGAATAGCCGTCATAGACCTCGGCGATGTCAGACAGCTTGACCGACCGGCCCCCGCCCAGGTTGACGCGGGTCTGCGATAGCCCGTAGGCGTTTTCGGCATTGCCGAGCACCCGGACCGACTGGCGCGAACCCGCGATCTCGGCACGGCCGCCGGCGGCGTCGGTATTCACCTGCCGCAGGACGTTGTTGACGTCGCGGGCAGTGACCCCGAGCGCCGCCATCCGGTAAGGGTCCATGACGACCCGGATCTCGCGGTCGACGCCGCCGTTGCGCTCGACTTCGGCGAGGCCCTCGATCGAGAGCAGGCGCTTGGAAATGGTGTCGTCGACGAACCAGCTGAGCTGTTCCATCGTCATGTCGTCGGCGCTGACCGCGAAGTAGGCCAGGGCCTCGCCGCCGCCTGCCTCAACCTTGGTGACCTGCGGCTCGAGAATACCGTCGGGCAGGTCCGAGCGGATCTGGTCGACGGCGTTCTTGACCTGGTTCGTGGCGACGTCGGCATTGGTGCCGATGGCAAAGCGCACGAATGTGATCGAGCTGCCTTCCGATGCGGTGGACTCGATCTCTTCCACCCCGCTTATCGAGCGGGCAGCTCCTTCGATCTTCTGCGTGATCTGGGTTTCGATCTCCGACGGCGCCGCGCCCGGCTGCGTAACCTGCACCAGCACGCCCGGAAATTCGATGTCCGGCATGTGGTTCACGTCCATGCGGTTGAACGAGACCACGCCGGCGATCATCACGCCGATGAAGAAGACGATTGGAATGATCGGGTTGCGGATCGACCAGGCCGAGATGTTGCGCAGGCTCATCTGTCTGCGTTCCGGTCAGTTCGCCCTGGCGACGAGCTGGGGCTGCACCTTGTCGCCATCATTGAGGAACCCGCCCGCGCGCAGCACGATCCTTTCCGTTCCGTCGAGGCCGGACTTCACCGTGATGCCATCGGCCGTGACCAGGCCGGTCTGGACGTTCCGGCGGTGAACGACGTTGTTGCTGCCGACGACGTAGACGAAAGCGCCCCTGTCGTCGTTCTGGATCGCCGATTCCGGCAGCATGGGCGCCACCACGGCGCCGCTTGCAATGGTCGCCGTGGCGAAGCCGCCCGGCCGCAGCTCCTTTGCGTAGGAGAGCGCGATGCGCGCCTTGCCCTGCCGGTTCTGGGGATTGATGACCGGCGAGATCTGCCAGATTTCGCCGGTGAAAGTCTTGCTGATGCCTGCGGGGGTCACCTGGGCGGGCACGCCGGCCGCCAGCTTCGCGAGATCGTCCTCGCTGAGATCGGCGAGCAGTTCCATCTCGCCGCCCCTGGCCAGGCGGAACAGCACGCCGCTGCCGCCGCTGACGACCTGGCCTGGTTCCACATTGCGTTCGAGCACGAGACCGGCCGCAGGGGCAACGATGTTGAGCCGCGCCGCCTGTGCCCTAAGTTGCCCCAGCGTCGCCTGGGCTACCCGGACCCGTGCATTCGCGGAATCGCGCGTCGCGGTGAGGCGATCCACGTCCGCTTTCGAGATGAAGCCGCGATCGACGAGCTTGAGCGCGCGATCGAGATTGGCCTGGGCAAGCCGGGCGTCGGCGCGGGCGACGTCTACCTGGGCTGCCTGGCTGGCGATCTGCTGGCTCTGCACCGAACGGTCGATCACGGCCAGGACCTGGCCCTGCTCGACCCAGTCGCCGGGCTCGACCAGCACGGAGCGCACTTCGCCGCCTTCGCCCACGGAGCCCACGGGCATTTCGCGCCGCGCTGCCAGAGTGCCGGTGGCGTTGATCTCTCCCTGCACGGTCGTCCTGCCGGGCACGATGACTGTTACTGCCGGGGTCTGGCTGTCGGCATCGGCGGCCAGGTTGTCGCTGCTTGAGCGGTGCACGAGGAACCATATGCCGAGAAGCACGACGAGCGCGATCGCACCGCCGACAAGGAAGCGGCGGATCTGGACGCGGTCCTGCGCTGCACCGCCGGTTAGCGGATTGCCCGTCTCGATAGCGTCTTCGTCCGGTATGGCATCAATCTTGGCGTCGTAATTCATCGGTTCACCGCAACAACCCCTCACCGCCCAATGCCGGCCGGTGCGGCGCGATTTGCCGCGGCGCCCCCGGAGCGATGATCCGGGCCCTGCGTGCGGCAGAATTTCCTGCGTGCCGACATATACTTCTGGTAACCGACTGGCAACTTGCAGTCGGTTCATCGTGCGACCCGGATCGACGAGCGTCGATAGCGCGATATTTTGCGCAAAAGCGGGATTTCAGAGCAACCGGACGATAAAAAGGCGGCAAACCGCCGGTCTGCCGCCTGGGAAATTGTAAAAACGCGACGCGAAAAAGAATTCAGTACTTCTGCTGGCGCTCGTAAAGATCGCGGTAGTGTTGAATTCGCGTCACACGCAGGCCCTGCATGCCGGAGCGGTCGACGGCGCGCTGCCATGACGCGAATTCCTCCAGGGTGAGCTGGTAACGCTCGCAGACCTCGTCGATCGTCAGCAATCCGCCGTTCACGGCGGCGACGACTTCGGCCTTGCGGCGCACGACCCAGCGCGTCGTGTTCGCAGGCGGTAGCGATTCAAGCGTCAGCGGCTCACCGAGCGGCCCGATTACCTGGGCTGGACGAATGTTACGGTTCTCGATCATCGTTACCCTCGTTCGCCGGTCTTGTCCGCGCCGGCAACGGAAGTGATTTTGACCGCCCCTGGCTTGAGATTAGTTGAAATTTCTAGGTTAACGGGGCTTGAGCCTGTTTCGTAGCTATTCAGCAAGCTTGCCGTGCCCCCGGCGAAGCTGCCGCGAGTCCGCAGGCGCATGCGATCCGCCTCGCACGACAGGACCGTCCGGACTTCATGAGCAGCGAACATGCGTGCGCGCAGGTCGGTCCAGTCGGGCGCAGTCGGAAAGCCGCCGAACTCCTCGTCCGCCGCGCGGGCGCCCTTGCAGGTTTCATGGTCAAATCCGATGTTCATGAAACCGACATAAGCCGCGCATGGTCAAAAGAGCGTAAAGGCGGCCTTCAGGACTTGTTCACTTTAGAGCCTGCTGCCGCGCCTCGACAGAGCCCAGGTCCTTGCGCCGGTTCGCACGCAAAGCTGGGAAAAGCGCGCGCGTTCGCTATATGGGGCCGGCAATGACCTTCCTTCGTGAAACTTCGGGGCTGCTCCACGGGCTCGACCCGGCCGAACTGTTCCAGTTGCCCGGCTCCCTGGCGAGCCGCCGCATTGTCGTTGCCATGTCGGGCGGCGTCGACAGCTCGGTCGTCGCCGCGCTCGCGGCCGCGACCGGCGCGGAGACGATCGGCGTGACCCTGCAGCTTTACGATTATGGCGCGGCGACGGGACGCAAGGGCGCCTGCTGCGCCGGGGACGACATTCGCGACGCCCGCTCGGTCGCCGATCGGCTCGGCATCGCCCACTACGTATTCGATCACGAAAGCAGTTTCCGCGAGGAAGTGGTCGAGCGTTTTGCCGATGATTACCTTGCCGGCCGCACCCCGATTCCGTGCATCCGCTGCAACATGGGCCCCAAGTTCACCGATCTCCTGGCCATGGCGCGGGAGCTTGGCGCCGATTGCCTGGCCACCGGGCATTACGTCCGCCGCGTGGAAGGAGCGGGCGGGCCGGAACTGCACCGCGCCGCCGATCCGGCGCGCGACCAGAGCTATTTCCTTTACGGCACGACCGGGCAGCAGCTCGATTTCCTGCGCTTCCCGCTGGGCGGTCTGCCCAAGAGCGAGACGCGGCGCCTTGCCGAAGCGGCGGGCTTGAGAGTCGCCGCCAAGCCGGACAGCCAGGACATCTGCTTCGTCCCCGACGGGGACTATGCGCGGGTCGTGCGCCAGATCCGTCCCGACGGCGAGGCTGCGGGCGAGATCGTCCATGCTGCGACCGGCGAAGTGCTGGGCGAGCATCGCGGGGTGATCCATTACACCGTCGGCCAGCGCCGCGGCCTCGAGATCGGCGGCCAGGCTGAGCCGCTCTACGTCGTGCGCATAGAGGCCGGGCCGCGCCGCGTCGTCGTCGGGCCGCGCCGCATGCTTGCCGTCGCCGGCGCGCGGCTTGTCGAGACCAATCGCATCGGCCCCCTGCCCGACGCGCCACTGACGGCCAAGGTCCGATCGCTGGCACGTCCGGTGCCGGTCACGCTCGAAGGGCCCCTCGGCAATGGCGAGGCCACTACGATCCGCTTCGCCGATCCCGAATACGGGGTGGCGCCGGGGCAGGCTGCAGTCATTTACTGCGGCGAGCGCGTGGTCGGCGGGGGGTGGATCGACGCGACCGAGCCTAGCGCCTGAGCACCCCTTCCCCCACGCGCGGCATCGGGGCGGCGAAGCGCAGTACGGCAAAGGACACGACAAGGAAGACCGATGCGGCGTGGAGCGCGAACGGCAGGCCCTTCCAGTCGGCTACCCCGCCCCAGGTCCACGAGCCGAGAGCCATGCCGCCGAAAGTCACCGCTTGGTAGATCGACAGGCATCGCCCGAGAATCTCATCGGGCGAACGCACCTGCACGGCGGTGTTGATCGTGGTGAGGATCAGTACCCAGCCCATGCCGGCGGCAAAGGCGGCGGGCAGCGCATAGATGATCTGGTGGACCTGCGCGATCAGCGAGAGCGAGAAGACGAACATCGCCGAACCTGCCGCGAGGATTCCCTCGAAGCCGATCTTGCGCAAGATGGTGCGGATGAAAGGCGCCGTCATGATGGAGCCGATCCCGAACAGCCCGAGCATCAGGCCGAAATCGATCTCGGTGCCCTTGAAATGGTCGCTGATGACCGTGGGCAGCAGCGCCTGATAAGCGGCAAGACTGAAGCCGAGCGCGAAGCTGCGAATGAGAATCCGGCGAAGCTGCGGCGAAGTCGCGCAGTACGCCAGGCCCGCTCCCACGGCCGGGAGGATCGGACGGCGGTTGATCTGGCGCGGCGGCGGCCGCCACCACAGCAGCACGCCGATCAGGCCGATATAGCTTATCGCGTTGATCAGGAAGGCGAAGGAAACGTCCCACACCGAGATGAGCACACCGCCGAGCGCCGGGCCGACGGAGCGCGCGATGTTGAACGAGATGGAGTTCAGCGCGATCGCCTGTGGCAGCTTGGCCGGATCGACCTGCTGGCGGACGGAGGCCTGCCAGGCCGGAGAGTTGAGCGCGGTGCCGATGCCGACCGTCAGTGTGAAGGCCAGCAGCAGGAATGGACTGATCCAGCCGGCGTAGGCCAGCGCGGCGAGAGCCGCCGAAACCAGCAGCATGCCCACTTGCGCGGCCAGCATGACCAGACGCCGGTCGTAGTTGTCGGCGATGGCGCCGGCGAAGACGCCGAACAGCATGATCGGCACCGTCGCGGAAGCCTGCACCAGCGCGACGAGCTGGTGCGAAGGCGTCAGCTGCGTCATCATCCATGCAGCGCCGACCGACTGCAAGGTGGACCCGAGGTTCGAGAAGAGGTTTGCGATCCAGATCGCGCGGAAGACGGGATAGCGAAACGGCGAGAAAGTCCCGCTTTCCGGCTCGGCGCTGATGCCGCTGGCCGCTCGCATCAGCTCCTGCGCTATCTCGTGCTTTTCCCGTGCCACTTGCACCGGTTAAGCTGCGGCGCCTTTTCCGGCAAGCCGGCATGGCTCCCGTCGTGCCGGGATCGCGGCGGCGGCTCTTACGGAGCGGCCAGACCCCTGTCGGTTCTGCAGAGATGATCCCAGAAACGGAAGTAGAGACCGTAGTTGCAGTGGTAGGTTTCGTGGTGGCGGCTGTGATGGCTGGCCGTGATCAGCCAGCGGCCCGGCGGCGAGTGCACCAGGCTTTGCGGGAATGGTTCCCAGCCCATGTGATTGATGATTCCCATGACGGTCATCACCAGCAGCACGAGTGCCAGAATCCCGGCGTGGATCGGTACCAGCAATACCAGTGAAGGCATCACCACCGCGCCGGTCAGGGCCTCCAGCGGATGAAAGCTCATCGCCGCCCATGCCGTCGGCGGGCGGCTGGCGTGATGGACGGCATGAGCGATGCGGAACGGCCCGGGCAAATGCATCCACCGGTGGGTCCAGTAGAACCAGCTATCGTGGAGGAGCAGGTAGGCGAGCAGCGAGAGCGGCATCCACCAAAGCGGATATGCGGCCGGATCGGTATAGATGCGGGTCCAGCCGCGGTTCTGCCAGCCCCAGGCGATCACGCCGGCCGGAATGCCGTAGATCGCCGCGGATAGCAGCGACCAGCCGATCTCCCGCCTGATCTGGCGGTCCAGTCCGCGGTAGAGGCCCGGGCGCACGCGGCCGGTGATCCAGGCGAAGCAGCCCGAGGCGATCAGGTAGCGCAGGCCCACGATTGCCGTCATGGCGGCGGCGGAGGCAATGATCGCCCGAACTGAGCTGGCAGGCATGGAGGGGCCCTATGAAGTTCTGACACCCCGATCATTGCACATCAAAAAATCCCCGTCGCCCCCGCCTTCGCGGGGACGACGCTGGTTTGTCTGCCTATGACGGGAGGAGGTTACCCGGTGCGGCGTACGTTGTTCTTGTGGGCGCCGATGTTCTTGGGGCCGCGCGGGCGAAAGCGGC
>DATEJC010000191.1:0-3354 GCA_035278345.1 Bradyrhizobium sp.
AGGTGCACCGCCAGGCGCAGAACGATCCGATCGTGCGGATGTCGATGGATATCCGCGAGGGGCGCGAACTGAAGATCGGCCGCTACGGCGAAAGCGATGTCATCTCGCGCAAGGAACTAGACCCCGAACGGGTAATGAAGACCGACCAGGTGCTGGTCGGTCGCAACAACACCCGCCGCGCCTACAACATGCGCATCCGCCAGAAGCAGAACATCGAGGAGCCCTTGCCCGTCGCTGGGGACAAGCTGGTGTGTCTGCGCAACAACCGCAAGAAGGGCCTGTTCAACGGCGGGCTGTGGCGGGTGAAGTCGCGGGCGCAGTCGAAATCGAAGATCGTCACCATGCGCGTCTCGCCGGACGAGGACTTTGGCCACAAGGTGACGAAGGTGTCGGTGCGCGGCGAATGTTTCGAGGGCGGCATCGAGGGCATCCCGTGGGAACAGCGCAAGCCTTATGACGAGTTCGACTATGGCTATGTGCTCACCGTGCACAAGTCGCAGGGCTCGCAATGGGACGACGTCGTGCTGTTCGACGAGAGCTTTGCGTTTCAGGACAGCCGCGCGCGGTGGCTCTACACGGGGATCACGCGGGCGGCGAAGCGGCTCTCGGTCGTCGTCTAGCGCCGGCCTGATCGCCGTGGTCAAGCGCGGTTCCCAACCCGCTAACGCCTTGGATTTCAGCCGATTTCGTTCACGAACTCGTGTCAGCCAAGTCGGTAACAGGACCAATGGCGGCGCGTATCTTGGGTATCCGAAAGGGATCGCCAGCAGATTTGCGAAGTGCGGTCCGCGCTATAAACTGCCTTCCCACCCGCGCGTTGAGAGGAAACCATGCCACGCAGCCAGTTCAGCCGCCTTTCGCTCTGCGCCGCCGCCATCGGTGCGCTGGCCGTTGCGGCGTTCGCGATCGCGCCGTCGCTCGCCTCCGAAGAGCCCGTGATCATCCCCGCCCCCACAGTGGACGCCAAGGACGCCGACGGCATCCAGACCGCTGTGCTCGCCGGCGGCTGCTTCTGGGGCGTGCAGGGTGTATTCCAGCATACCGCTGGTGTCATCAACGCCGTCTCCGGCTATTCCGGCGGCACCAAGGACACCGCCGACTACAATCTGGTGTCGACCGGCAGGACCGGTCACGCCGAGGCGGTCGAGATCAAATACGACCCGAAGAAAATCTCCTACGGCAAGATCCTGCAGATTTTCTTCTCGGTCGTGCATGACCCGACGCAGCTGAACCGGCAGGGCCCCGACGTCGGCACGCAGTATCGCTCGGCAATCTTCTTCGCCAATGACGAGCAGAAGAAGGTGGCGGACGCCTATGTCGCACAGCTCAACGCGGCGAAGGTCTACAAGAAACCGATCGTGACGAGGATCGACAAGCTCGATGCGTTCTACGCGGCGGAAGACTATCACCAGGACTATCTGACGCTGCACCCCAACCAGCCCTATATTGCCTTCAATGACATTCCCAAGGTCGAGGCCCTGAAGAAGATTTTTGCCGACAATTACATCGCCAAGCCGACGCTGGTGAACAAGAAGGTCACTAATTGAGGCTTTAGAAGAGGAGGACGAATGTCCGACACCAAGACCAAGGTCCACAAGAGCGAGGCCGAGTGGCGCAAGGAATTGACGCCGATGCAGTACGCCGTGCTGCGCGAGAAGGCCACCGAACGGCCCTTCACCGGCGAATATGAGCATGAGCACCGCAAGGGCACTTATACCTGCGCCGGCTGCGGCCAGACCTTGTTCGAGTCCGATGCCAAGTTTGATTCCGGCTGCGGCTGGCCGAGCTTTTCCAAGCCGGCGGTCGAGAGCCACATTGACGAGGAGCGGGATGTCAGCCATGGCATGATCCGCACCGAGGTGTTGTGCTCGAAATGCGACGGCCATCTTGGCCATGTCTTCGATGACGGTCCCGGCCCGACCGGGCTGCGTTACTGCATCAATTCGGCGGCGCTGAAGCTGCAGCCGAAATAGAGGCGAAGACTTAGCTCTTTTCATTCGTCTTGCCCGGCCCGGTGCCGGGCATCCACATCTTTAGAGCACAGGGAAGGAAGGGCGTGAGAGCACACGGAAGGAAGGGCAAGGGTGGCCTCACTCAACGTCTGGTGCTATGCGGTGCGCAAGGCCGACAATAGCGACCTCGAGATGGCGCCGCTGCACAGGGTCGGCCTGATTTCGACGGAATCTCTGCGGGCGGAGCCCTATCCGACGCCGCTGAAGGTGCTGCCGACCGACCAGACGAAGCAGTAGCCCCCCGGAACGCCGCCGGTCCGGCGCGCGTTGTCCGGGAGCATGCAGGATTTTCGAACCGCTGACATCGACACCGGCGAGACCACGATCTTCACTTGTTCGCACGGATCGGGTCCGCCGCTATTGCTGCTGCACGGATTCCCGCAAACACACCTGATGTGGCGCGATATCGCGCCCGTCCTTGCGCGCGACTTCACCGTGGTCTGCGCCGACCTGCGCGGCTACGGGCAAAGCGGCTGTCCCGCCTCCAGCCCCGATCATGCGCCCTACGCCAAGCGGGCGTTCGCGCGCGACATGCTCGCCGTCATGGCCCGGCTCGGCTTTCCGCGCTTCGCCGTTGCCGGCCACGACCGCGGCGGCCGCGTCGCCTACCGCCTTGCGCTCGACCATCCCGATGCCGTTGCGCGACTGGCGGTGCTGGACATCTTGCCCATCGACATCGTCTGGGATCGCGCCGATGCCAGGTTGGCGCTCGGTTACTGGCCATGGTCGCTGCTGGCCCAGCCCGCGCCGCTGCCCGAGACCATCCTTGCCGGTTCGGCCGACGCGATCGTTGACAACGCCCTGCACGGCTGGGGCTCGCCGCATCGCGCGTTTCCGGACGATATACGATCCGCCTATGTCGCCGCGCTGCGCGTCCCCGGACATGCCGAGGCCATTTCTGAGGAATATCGCGCAGCCGCTGGCATCGACATCGAGCATGACCGCGCCGATCGCCTCGCCGGCAGGCACATCGCCTGCCCCGTTCTGGCATTGTGGGCTGCTGGAGGGCCGCTCGATAGCTGGTATCCGCAAGGACCACTCGCGCTGTGGCGACAATGGGCCGACAATGTCAGCGGGCAAGCCGTCGAGGGCGGGCACTTCTTCCCTGAGGTGGCTCCGCAGCGCACGGCGGAGCTGCTCGGCGCGTTCTTCAAGGGATCGGCCTAGAACTTCCACCGGAGAATGTGCTTTTCTTGATCAGCGGCGACGCGGGATTTCGCGGCCTGCTGCCTTTCTGCGGGAGAATGCCATGGTGTCGACGATCCTGATCGTCATTCTCATTGTCGCCCTGATGATCGGGCTGAGCGGCCGCTTTGGAGGCTACGGCTTTGGCTACGGCCAT
>DATEJC010000192.1:0-7491 GCA_035278345.1 Bradyrhizobium sp.
CGACCGCCTCGAAGCTGTCGAGCGCGAGATCGTCGACGGTCCCTACCTGAAGCGGGGCGGCTGGGAGGAGATCGCAAGCGCGCTCGCCACCGGCAGCAAATCCGACCAGGACCAGGCGGCGCGGCTCCGCGTCGCAAATGCTGCTGTCGGCGCCGAGCAGGTCGACAAATATCTGGCGCTGTTCCTCACCGAGGAACGCCAGCCGCGCAAATCCGTCGTGACCAAGAAATTCTGCGACAACAATCCGGCAATCGGCCGCCTGTTCGACGCCGAGATCGACCGCCTCGGCCAGTTGATCGAAAAGCGCCGCGCGCTTGTCGTGCGCGACCGCACCGAGGCGCTGCTGCACATCGCAACCGCCGTCGCAGCGAACTACCGGCGCGAAAAGACCGAGCGCGGCCTGCTCGACTATGACGACCTGATCGACAAGACGCTGGCGCTGCTCAACAAGGGGTCGGCTGGCTGGGTGCATTACAAGCTCGACCGCGGCGTCGATCATGTCCTGATCGACGAGGCGCAGGACACCAGCCCCCGGCAATGGGACATCGTCGCCCACATCATTTCCGAATTCACCTCCGGCGCCGGCGCGCGCGATGGGGTGATGCGTACGATGTTTGCGGTCGGTGACGAGAAGCAATCGATCTTCTCCTTCCAGGGCGCGGATCCGCACCAGTTCGACGTGCGCCGGCGGGCCTTCCAGAAGAAGTTCGAGGACGCCGCGCTCAAGTTCGAGCGCATCCCTTTCACCACGTCGTTCCGCTCCGGGTCGGCCATTCTGCAATCGGTCGACTGGGTGTTCAGGGACGAGGCGATCTATCGCAGCATTCACGCCGAGAACGCCTATCCGGTGCACAACTCACTGTCCGATGCCGGCCCGGGCCGGATCGATCTCTGGGACCTTGCCGAGGCCGACGACCGCAAGGAAATCGAGGGCTGGCGCGCGCCGTTCGACGGCGTCTCGGTGACAAGCCCCGAAGTGAAACTGTCGAAACGCATCCAGGCCGAGATCAAGCAATTGATCGCCGCAGGCACCATGACCGGGCGGACCGGCGACCGCCGTCCCCTCAGCTATGGCGACGTGCTGATCCTGGTGCGCCGCCGCGGCAACATGTTCGACGCCGTGATCCAGGCGCTGAAGCACGCCAACATTCCCGTGGCGGGCGCCGACCGGCTGAAGCTGACCGAGCACATCGCGATCATCGACCTGATGAACCTTGCCGACGCGCTGCTGCTGCCGCAGGACGACCTGGCGCTCGCGATCGCGCTGAAGAGCCCGCTGTTCGGGCTTGATGATGACGACCTGTTCACGCTCGCCCGCGATCGCAAAGGCTCACTGCGCGGCTCGCTGACATTGCATGCTGCAGCGAACGCAAAATTCAAGAACGTCGTCGATCGTCTTGAGCAATGCGAGCGGCGGTTCCTCAAGCAGACGCCGTTTGCGTTCTATGCGTGGCTGCTCGGGGGCGACGGCGGACGGGCCCGCATCCTGCACCGGCTTGGCCATGAGGCCAATGACGCGCTCGACGAATTCCTCGAGCTCGCGCTGGCCTATGAACGCAAGGCGCCGGCCTCGCTGCAGGGCTTTATGGCTTGGCTGCGCGCCGCCGACACCGAGGTGAAGCGCGACATGGAGATATCGCGCGACGAGGTTCGCGTCATGACGGTGCACGGCGCCAAGGGCCTGGAAGCCTCCGTCGTGTTCCTGGTGGACACCACGACCTCGCCCTCGGATACGCAGCGGCTGCGGCTGATCCAACTGCCGCGCGGTGATGGCGGCGAGGTGGTGGTGTGGGCCGGGCGAAAGGCCGAGGATCCGGCCGGCGTCGCCGCCGCGCGGCAGGCGATGCTGGACGAGACCGAGGACGAATATCGCCGCCTGCTCTATGTCGCCATGACGCGCGCGGCCGACCGGCTGATCATCGCGGGCTGCCAGCCCGGCAACATGAACGGCATCCGCAGGAACTGCTGGTACGACCTGGTCGCGCGCGGCCTGGAGAATTCCGGCTTGCAAGCGGAGATATCGGAAACGGCGGCCGGCAAGGTGACGCGCTACACGCGGCCCGAAGATGCAGTGCCGGCGGCGGGCGCTGCGGCGGCGAAGGCGGCGACCGGGCCGATCGCGCTGCCGCAATGGCTGCGCGGACCTGCCGCGCCGGAACATCTCGCCGACATCAGGCTGCGCCCCTCCGACCCCAATGAGGGCGATGGCAAGACTTTTCGCCGCGGCGAATCGATCGCGCAGCGCGCCCGCGCGCTGCAGCGCGGCGTGCTGGTGCACCGCCTGCTGCAATCGCTGCCCGATCTCGCCGCTGAGCGCCGCCCCGATCTCGCCATCAATTACCTCGCCCGCAATGCGCAGGCCTGGACCTCGGCCGAGCGCGAGGCGCTGGCGCAACAGGTGCTGGCGTTGATCTCCGAGCCGCGCTTTGCGCCCGTGTTCGCGCCCGGCAGCCGCGCCGAGGTGCCCATCGTCGGCCGGCTTGATCTGCCAGAAAAGCCCCTGGTCTCCGGCCAGATCGACCGCCTCGTGGTCACCCCGTCCGAAATCCTGATCGTGGATTACAAGACCAACCATGCCCCTCCCGCGACGGCTGCGGAGGCGCCCCAGGGCTATGTCCGCCAGCTTGCCCTCTACCGCGCCGTGCTTTCCAGGCTTTATCCCCAGCGCCCCGTGCGGGCTGCGCTGCTGTGGACCGAAACGCCTGATTTGATGGAGATTTCGCCCCCCGCGCTGGACGAAGGGCTGGCATCCCTATCATCTCGGCGTGACCCTGCTTGACCCGGCAAGGAGCCGTTCATAGGTTCATCCCATGCTGTTTGGGCGCGATTCCCGCGCCCGTTATCATGTAACCGAACGAGGTATCCCCATGGCCGTTGGCAAGGTTTCTGACGCCGATTTCGAAGCCGAAGTGCTGAAGGCGAGCGGCCCTGTCGTGGTCGACTTCTGGGCCGAATGGTGCGGCCCCTGTCGCATGATCGCGCCCGCGCTCGACGAGATCGCCGGCTCAATGGGCGACAAGGTCAAGATCGTGAAGCTCAACGTCGACGAGAGCCCGAAGACGGCGTCGAAATACGGCGTGATGTCGATCCCCACCCTGATGATCTTCAAGGGCGGCGAGATGGCTTCCCGTCAGGTTGGCGCGGCGCCGAAGGCAAAGCTGCAGCAGTGGATCTCCGCTGCCGTCTGATCGGCTTCGATCAATATTTTTGCGGAAGCGGCCGGCGGTTTCGCCGGCCGTTTGCGTTGGTGGGGCATGTCTGGCGTTGAAATCATCGCTCCGCCCTCCCGTCGCCGGAGCAAGCCGGCGGGCGACCTCGTCGCGATGGAAGCTCGTTCGGTCGATGCGATCCCGCGCGGGGAGCAATGGCAGTACGAGCCGAAATGGGACGGCTTTCGCTGCCTGATGTTCCGCCAGGGCCGCAAGGTCGACCTCCGCTCCAAATCCGGCGAGGATCTCACCCGCTATTTTCCGGAGCTGGTGCGGGCGGCGCTGCAGCTGAAGGCGAGCACCTTCCTGCTGGACGGCGAAGTCGTCGTGCCGCACGGCAAGACGTTTTCGTTCGACGACCTGCTGCAGCGGATTCATCCCGCCGCAAGCCGGATCAAAAAACTGTCGCTGGAGACGCCGGCGCTCTACCTCGCCTTCGACCTGCTGGCGACCGCTGGAGACAGGAAGCTCGCGGGCCAGCCGCTTCGCAAGCGGCGGCCGATGCTGGAGGCTTTTGCCAAGGCGCAGTTCAGGACGACGAAGACATTTCGTCTATCACCCGTGACGACCAGCTACGCCGCCGCCAGGAAATGGCTCGCGCAGGCCGGCGGCGGCTCGGATGGTGTCATCGCCAAGCGGCTTGACCTGACCTATCAGGCTGGCAATCGAGACGGCATGCAAAAGATCAAGAAGTTCCGCAGCTGCGATTGCGTGGTCGGCGGCTTCCGCTACGCCAGCAACAAGCTCGGCGGCAAGAAGGTCGTCGGCTCGCTGCTGCTCGGTCTCTATGACGGCAAGGGACTATTGCACCATGTCGGCTTCACCTCCGCGATCAAGCGCGAGGAAAAGCCCGCGTTGACCGCGAAACTCGAAGCGCTGATCGCGCCGCCCGGCTTTACCGGCAACGCCCCGGGCGGACCAAGCCGCTGGAGCACCGAGCGGTCGGCACAATGGTGTCCGCTGAAGCCGAAACTCGTGATCGAAGTCTGCTACGACCATTTCAGCGGCGAGCGCTTTCGCCACGGCACCTCGATCCTGCGCTGGCGGCCCGACAAGGCGCCGAGGCAATGCACGTGGAATCAGCTGAAGCAAAAAGCCGCCGACCCAATGAAGCTGCTGCGTGGATGAGCGCTATCCCGGCGGCGTGCCGTTGGCCGCCAGCACATGGCCGGCCAGGTAGAGCGAGCCTGCGATTAGAATACGCGGCGGCGTCTCATAGGCGAGCTTTGCGAGCGACCGCAGCGCAGCTTCGACGCCCTCCGCGATCTCGACGCGCATACCGAGCAGGCGCGCGGCATCGGCGAGGCGGTCCGGCGGCATCGCGTTGTCCGTGTCGGGAATCGGCACCGCGATGATGTGGCGGGTCTGCCCGGCAAAATTGGCGAGGAAGCCGCCGGCATCCTTGTTGCCCATCATGCCCGCAATGATGACGAGCTGGCGCGGCACTCGCTCCTCGAGATCGCCGAGCGCGGCGGCGGCGACTCGGCCGCCTTCGGCATTGTGGCCGCCATCGAGCCAGATTTCGGCGCCTGCGGGCGCCAGCTCGATCAGGCGGCCGGATGAAAGCCGCTGCATCCGCGCCGGCCATTCGGCGCCGATGATGCCGGCCTCGAATGCGGCGTGGCTGATACGGAAAGCATCCGTCGCGCGCAAGGTCGCGATCGCAAGCCCGGCATTGTCGAACTGATGGCGGCCGAACAGCTTTGGCGCGGCGAGGTCCATCAGGCCGCGGTCATCCTGATAGACCAGACGGCCACGCTCGATGCCGACATGCCATTGCTGGTTGGCGGCAAACAACGGCGCGCGCAGGCGGTTCGCCTGCGCCTCGATCACGGCCATGACCTCATCGGCCTGGTCGGCCGAGACCACCGGCGCGCCGCGCTTGATGATGCCGGCTTTCTCGCCGGCGATCGAAGTCAGCGTGTTGCCGAGAAAATCCGTGTGATCCATGCTGACCGGCGTGATCACGCTCGCGAGCGGCTTGTCGATGACGTTGGTCGAATCCAGCCGCCCGCCGAGCCCGACTTCCAGCAATACGACATCGGCAGGGTGTTCCGCAAACAGGCAGAACGCCGCCGCCGTCTTGCTCTCGAACACCGTGAGCGGCGCGCCGGCATTGGCCCGTTCGCAGCGCTCCAGCGCCGCCGTCAACTCATCGTCACCGACGAGCACGCCGCCCCCGGCGCGGCCGAGCCGGAAGCATTCGTTGACCCGCACCAGATAAGGCGAGGTGAAGATGTGGACGCGAAGGTTTGCCGCTTCCATCATCGCGCGCAGATAAGCGATGGTGGAGCCCTTGCCGTTGGTGCCAGCGACATGGATCACCGGCGGCAGTTTCCGTTCGGGATTGCCGAGCCGCTCCAGTACGCGGTGCATGCGGTCGAGGCTGAGGTCGATCTTGACCGGATGCAGCGCCGACAGCCGCGCGATCACCGCATCGAGCGGCGCGGCAGGATGGGCCGCCGTCGCGTTCACGCGTGCGGCGCGGCCGGCACCGATTCCGGAGCCGTTACGATTTGCGCGGGGTCGGTGACCTGCGGCACGGGCTTCGACTCGGTCTCCAGTGCCGGAGACTTCATCAAGAGGCGGCAGAGCCGCGCCAGCGTCGGCCGCATCTCGTGGCGATGCACGACCATGTCGACCATGCCGTGGTCGCGGAGATATTCGGCACGCTGGAAACCTTCCGGCAGCTTTTCGCGGATGGTCTGCTCGATCACCCGCGCACCGGCAAAGCCGATCAGTGCGCCGGGCTCGGCGATTTGCACGTCGCCCAGCATTGCATAGGAGGCGGTGACGCCGCCCGTGGTCGGATTGGTCAGCACCACGATGTAGGGCAGTTTTGCCTCACGCAGCATCTGCACGGCCACGGTCGTGCGCGGCATCTGCATCAGCGACAAAATACCTTCCTGCATCCGCGCGCCGCCGGACGCTGCGAACACGATGAAGGGCGATTTCTTCTCCAGCGCGAGCTCCATGCCGCGCACCATCGCTTCGCCCGCGGCCATGCCGAGCGAGCCGCCCATGAAATCGAAATCCTGCACGGCGACGACGACGGCCGCACCCTCGAGCTTGCCGTAACCGACCTTCACCGCATCGTTCAGCCCGGTCTTGGCGCGCGCATCCTTGAGGCGGTCGACATATTTGCGCTCGTCGCGGAACTTGAGGGGATCGGCGGTCACCTCAGGCAGCGCGATGTCGTACCAGGTCTCGTTGTCGAAGATCGACTTCAGCCGCGCCGTTGCGCCCATGCGCATGTGGTAGTTGGAGCCGGGAATGACGAACTGGTTGGCCTCGACGTCCTTGTAGAACACCAGCTGTCCAGAATCCGGACACTTGATCCAGAGATTCTCCGGCGTCTCACGCCGCAGCATGTTGCGGATCTTTGGCCGGACGACGTTGGTGAGCCAGTTCATGGTTCGCTCCGAAATGCGGTCAACGCATTATACGAGATATATGGCGGCCGGGAGAGTCCCCGGCAAGCCGCCATTCCCTGCTTCTTTTGCGGCTATTCCGCAGCCTGCTTCGCCCCGCGCACGCCTTGCGCCAGGGAGGCGGCCAGATCGGCCACGTCAGTCACGGTTTTTCCGGTGGCCCGGCCCTCTTCGTCCAGGCTGCCGCGCAAGGCATCGACCAGCGCGGTGCCGACCACGGCGCCGTTGGCGTTTTGCGCGATGGCCCGCGCCGCCTCCGGCGTGCGGATGCCGAAGCCGACACAGACCGGAAGTTTGGTGTGACGCTTGATGCGCGCGACGGCTTCACCGACGACCTTCGAGTCGGCCGCAGCTGCGCCGGTGATGCCGGTGATGGAGACGTAATAGACAAAGCCGGAGGTGTTCGCGAGCACCGCCGGTAGGCGCTTGTCGTCGGTGGTCGGCGTCGCCAGGCGGATGAAGTTGAGGCCTGCCTTCAGCGCCGGAATGCACAGCTCGTCGTCTTCTTCCGGCGGCAGGTCGACGATGATCAGACCGTCAACGCCTGCGGTCTTGGCGTCAGCGAGAAACCTGTCGACACCGTAGATGTAGATCGGATTGAAGTAACCCATCAGCACCAGCGGCGTGGCGTTGTCGTCCTTGCGGAAGTTGCGCACCATCTCCAGCGTCTTCTTCAGGGTCATACCGCCCTTGAGTGCGCGCAGCCCGGCAGCCTGGATCGACGGCCCGTCCGCCATCGGATCGGTGAAGGGGATGCCGAGCTCGATGATGTCGGCGCCGGCCTTGGGCAGCGCCTTGACGATGTCGAGCGAAGTTAAGGGATCAGGATCGCCGGCCATCACGTAGGTGAC
>DATEJC010000193.1:0-5925 GCA_035278345.1 Bradyrhizobium sp.
GGGAATCCCGCGGTCATGCGCCTGGTAGATCGGCGAGGTCGCGGTGCCCCAGTCGACGGTGGCAAGCCAGCCCGCGTTGCAATGGGTCAGCACGTTGACAGCCTCGCCCGGCTTTTTTGTCGCGGCGATCCGCTCGATCAGTTCCAGACCGTTTCTGCCGATCTCGCGGTTGATGGCGACATCCTCCTCCGCAATCTCGACAGCGCGCGCATAGGCCGCCTGCATGCGCGAGGACGGCGGCAGCGGGCGCAGGACTCGCATCATCTCGTCGAGCGCCCATCTCAGATTGATCGCGGTGGGACGCGATTTGATCAGCGACTCATAGGCACGATCGAGACTGGTGTCGGAACGGTCGTCGCGCATCGCGAGCGCCATGCCGAGGGCGGCGGTGGCGCCGATCAATGGCGCGCCGCGCACCAGCATGGTGCGGATCGCCTCGGCTGCCGCCTCGGCGTTCGCGATCCCGACAACGACGAACTCATGCGGCAGGCGGCGCTGGTCGATCGCGCTCACCGAAAAGCCGTCGGGCTCGAGCCAGATGCTGCGGAAATGTTTGCCGTTGACTTTCATGCACTACGCCCTTCGCGTTGCGCGACCGCGAGAGATCTTCACGGCCGCAGCACTCTCCCTGCGACTGCGTCCAGCTTCTTCAGCAGCGCCGGATCGCGCGCCTCCGGCGCGGTGATCAGCGCCGTCTCCAGCGCACGATCCGAGCCGATCGGACACGGCTCGTGCTCCCGCGGAAAATCGCGCGCCAGCCGCGCAACAAGCGCCTTCGCCTTGTCGGCGTTGGAATGGAGCACGCGGATAATGTCCTGCACGGTGACCGCCTCATGATGAGGATGCCAGCAATCGAAATCGGTGACCATGGCGACGCTGGCGTAGCAAATCTCCGCCTCGCGCGCGAGCTTTGCCTCGGGCATGTTGGTCATGCCGATCACGGAATAGCCTTGCGCCTTGTAGGTCAGGCTCTCGGCGAGGCTGGAGAATTGCGGGCCTTCCATGCAGATGTAAGTGCCGCCGTCCACCGCATCAATGCCCTCGGCCTTGGCGGCGGCAGCAAGATGCGCGCGCAGGCGCGGCGACACCGGGCTCGCCATCGAGACATGGGCAACGCAGCCCTTGCCGAAAAACGAGCCCTCGCGCTTGTAGGTACGGTCCACGAACTGATCGACCAGCACGAAGCTGCCCGGCGGCAATTCCTCCTTGAAGGAGCCGCAGGCCGAGAGCGCAACGAGGTCGGTGACCCCTGCCCGCTTCAGCGCGTCGATATTGGCGCGGTAGTTGATGTCGGAGGGCGACAGCACATGGCCCTTGCCATGGCGCGGCAGGAAGACGATCGGCAGGCCGGCCAGCTTACCGCGCTTCAGCGGCGCCGACGGCTCGCCCCAGGGACTTGCGACCGCCTCGTCGTGGACGTCTTCCAGGCCCGGCAGGTCATAAATGCCGGACCCGCCGATGATGCCGAGCACGGCGCGGGTCATGAGTTCTCCGGATCAATCGTGTCGGGGCAATGTTCGACTATACTGCCGCGCAATAATCAACCCTTGTTCTCAAGCGCGAAGCACGTTGATATGCCGGCCATGAAAGACCGGAAGAAGCGCCAATCCGTCATCGATGCCTGCCTGCGCATGAACGCGCTGGGCATCAACCAGGGCACATCGGGCAATATCAGCCTCCGCCATGGCGACGGGCTGCTGATCACGCCGACCAGCACGCCCTATGAGACGATGCAGCCCGAGCAGATCGTCTACATGGGCCTCGACGGCTCGCACGATCCCGCCCAGCGCCCGTCGAGCGAATGGCGCTTTCACCGCGACATCCTGAAGGCGCGGCCGGACGTGGAAGCGGTGGTGCACGCGCACCCGACCTATTGCACGGCGCTCGCGATCATGGGCATGGAGATCCCGCCGGTGCATTACATGATTGCCTGCGCCGGCGGCGACACTATTCGCTGCGCGCCCTATGCGACCTTCGGCACCCAGGAATTATCCGGGCATGCGGTGCGCGCGCTGGAGGGCCGTCTCGCCTGCCTGCTGGCCCATCACGGCATGATCGCGGTCGGGCCGTCGCTGGCAAAGGCGATGTGGCTCGCGGTCGAGGTGGAAACGCTGGCGCGGCAATATCACGCCTGCCTGCAGGTCGGAAAACCGCCGCTGCTGTCGAAGGAGGAGATCGAGAAAGTGCGTGTCCGCATGGCCGGTTACGGCCACGCGGACAAATAGAGGTTCAAGCGGCTGAAGCTATTTCGCTACGAAGCCGGCTTCGTTCATCAGCGAGCCGTTCAGCTTGTCGTCTTCCTCGAGGAACTGAATCATGTCCTTGCCGGTGAGGAAGATCGGCTTCAGCGCCTGCTTCTCCATGTACTCCTTGTATTCGGGAGTCTGCGTCACCTTCTGGAACAGGTCGACATAGAAGGCCTGCTGGTCGGGCGTCACCTTGCCGGGCAGGAACATGGCGCGCAGCATCAGATACTGCACGTCGAGGCCTTCCTCCTTGCAGGTCGGGATGTCGTTCCAGGACTGCGTCTCCGTGACCTTGGTCTTGTAGGAGATGCGCTCCTTGTCGAACACGCAGAGCGCGCGGACCTGTCCGGCGCGCCAGACTTCGAGGTTTTCGCTGGGGTTGTTGACGTTGGATTCCGTATGCCCGCCGACGAGCTGCGTCGCCGCCTCGCCGCCGGACTTGTAGGGCAGATAGGAGAATTTCGCGCCGGTCTTCTGCTCCATGAACACGGTCAGCACGTGGTCCTCACGCTTCGATCCGGTGCCACCCATCTTGAACGGGGAGCTTGCGGCCTTGGCGGCGGCGATGAAGTCCTTCACCGTCTTCGGACCCGAAGCGTTGTCCCACAGCACGAACTGGTCGAGCGCGATGACGGATACCGGCGTGAGATCGCGCCAGTTGAACGGGATCTTGGCCGACAGCGGCAGCATATAGATCAGCGAATAGGCAATCAGCACCTTGTTGGCGTCGCCATCGCTGGACTTCATGTACATCAAGGCTTCCGCGCCCGATGCGCCGCCCTTCAGCGACACTACCATCGGCTGCTTCATGAGGTTATTTTTCTGGATCGCGGCCTGCATCATCCGCGCCATCTGGTCGGACGCCCCGCCCGCGCCGGCGGCGACGACGATCTCGACGGGCTTGCTCGGCTCCCAGGCGGCGGATGCCGGTGCGGCGGCCATGACGGCGGCAAGCGCTGCCGCGGCTTTGAGAATCTGTCCCACGCGTCTCTTCCCTATATCTTTGTTTCCGCTAAGCAAAAATACCTTAGCAGCCCTCATTGTGCGGGCTCGTCCGCGCAAGTTCAAGGTGAGCTGCTGCCGCAGGCCTATGACTTTCGCATGAGCCGGACGAGGCGAGGAAGGCGCCGGCTGCTACTTGCCCTTCCAGTTGGGCGTCCGCTTGTTGAGGAAGGCGTCCATGCCTTCGCGGAAATCCTCGCTCATATAGGCCTTGAGGATCAGGTCTTCACCTTCATCGCGCGACAGTGTGCGGCGGATGCGGCGCACCGCTTCCTTGGTGACTTCGAGCGTAATCGGCGCGTGGCTCGCGACAAGCTTGGCAGTCTCTTCGGCGCGGCGCTGCAGCACCGTCACGTCGGGCACGATTTCATTGAGCAGGCCCAGTGCAAGCGCTTCCTGCGCTTCGACGAGGCGCGCCTTGAAAATCAGGTCCTTGGTGCGCGCCGGGCCCACCAGCGAGACCAGGCGCGAGATGTTCGACATCGACAGGCAATTGCCGAGCGTGCGCGCAATCGGGAAACCCATGCGGGTCGATTCGGTGCCGATACGGATATCGCAGCAGGCGGCGATGCCCGCGCCGCCGCCGGTGCAGGCGCCGGCGATGGCCGCGATCACGGGCACGCGGCAGGATTCCAGCGTGCCGAGCACGCGGTCGATCCGCGCTTCATAGTCGAGCGAATCCTGTGCGGTCTTGAAGGCGCGGAACTGCGAAATGTCTGTGCCGGAAGCAAACGCCTTGTCGCCCGCGCCGGTGATGATCAGCGCCTTGATCGAGCGGTCCTGGTTGATGGCCTCGCAGATGGAAGCCATCTGCTCGTACATCGCAAAGGTCAGCGCATTGCGCGCCTGCGGACGGTTGAAGGTGATCCGGGCGATTCCGTCCTGGACGGAATAGATCAGGTCTTCGGTAGCTGCGACCGGCGCATTCATCTTGGCTCTTTCTCTTCTTCGGCGAAGACCGCGATCAGCTCAGGCGACCGCCGCCTTCGGCATCGGCACGACGTCGCGTCCCTTCAGCACATCCATCGCCGCCAGCACGCCGCCGCTGCGATGCGGCACCTTGGCGAGGTCGAGACCCATCTCGACGCCCGACAGCGTGCCCATCAGCATGAGGTCGTTGAAGTGGCCGATATGGCCGATGCGGAACAGCTTGCCCTTGACCTTGTTGAGGCCGGTGCCGAGCGACATGTCGAAATTCTCCAGCACCACCTTGCGGAAGGCGTCAGCGTCGTGGCCCTCGGGCAGGCGAACGCCGGTGAGCGCCGGCGAATGTGCGTTGGGATCGAGGCACTGCGTTTCCAGTCCCCACACCTTCATCGCGGCGCGGGTTGCGGCGCTGTGACGCTTGTGGCGGGCGAAGACGTTCTCAAGTCCCTCTTCCTCGAGCATCTTGATGGCTTCACGCAGGCCGAACAGCAAATTGATCGCGGGCGTATAGGGCCAGGTGCCGGCCTTGTTGATTTCGATGACGTCCTGCCAGTCCCAATAGGAGCGCATCGAGGTGTTGGCTCTGGCCACCGCAAGCGCCTTTTCCGAGACAGCATTGAAGCCGAGGCCTGGCGGCAGCATCAGGCCCTTCTGCGAGCCTGCCACCGAGACGTCGATGCCCCAGGCGTCGTGCTCATATTCGAGCGAGCCGAGGCCGGAGATGGTGTCGACCATCAGAAGCGCCGGATGCTTGACCGCATCCATGATCTTGCGGACGTCACGCGGGTCGGTGACGCAGGCGGTCGAGGTCTCGTTATGGACCACGCACACCGCCTTGATCTTGTGCGCCTTGTCGGCCGCCAGCCGCGCCTCGATCTCGGCGAGGTCGGCGCCATGGCGCCAGTCGCCGGGGATGAAGTCGACGTCGAGCTTGAACTTGTCGGCGATGCCGCGCCACAGCACGGCGAACTGGCCGGTCTCGGCCATCAGCACCTTGTCGCCGGGGGCAAGCGTGTTGACGATGGCAGCTTCCCAGGCGCCGGTGCCGGACGACGGGTAGATGATCACCGGCAGCTTGGTGCGGAACACCCGTTGCATGGCGGCCATCACGGCAAAGCCAACTTCCGCAAATTCCGGACCGCGATGGTCCATGGTCGGCATATCCATGGCGCGCAGCACCCGGTCCGGCACGTTGGTCGGTCCCGGAATCTGCAGAAAATGCCTTCCAGTATGCACGGTCATGGGCTTCCTTCCGGTCTTGCCTTGTCTCGCCTTGGCTTCGCGAGCCGCTCGAATACCACTATTCGGCTGGCTTGTCCCCCTCCGGGCGAGGGATATCAATGCATTAGAAGCAGGGCTTTACCGGAGGTTATCGCCATCGGGCGCCGTATTCCCTCCATGATTTGTCGGCGCTTTTCGGCTGATGTTTTGATCGTGCCGGCGGCTTTGCTGATAGCCACAGCGGCCGCCGGAATATCGCGAGCCCTCAACCGACCAATGAAGCTCGGTCCGCCGAAGGCGTCACTTGACCACCACCTTGAGCGGCGTGGGATTGTTGGTTTCGGTGCGGCCCTCGAGGTAGTTCATCGCGGCCGCCACGCCGCCTGCGCGATGCGGCACGCCTGCGGCCGACAATCCCATTTCCACGCCGGTCAGCGCGCCGAGCAGCGTCAGTTCGTTGCATTCGCCGAGATGGCCGATGCGGAACACCTTGCCGGCGACTTTCGACAGGCCCGAGCCGAGCGACATG
>DATEJC010000194.1:0-25738 GCA_035278345.1 Bradyrhizobium sp.
TTCAGCGCATCTGCGCTGACGGTGGCGCCGACCGCGGTGAATTCGGAATCCGGCAGGCCCGACTTGATGCCCGCGCCGGGCTCGACCGCGACTTCCGCGCCGAGCGCCTTGAACTTCTTCACGGTATCCGGTGATGCCGCAACCCGCGGCTCCGACGGATCGATTTCCCTGGCAACGGCAATCTTCATGAGGCCTCCGCTGGCGCGAACGCGCAGGCTAGCGCTATTTCCATTGGGATGGATACCGGTTTTGTGGCCGGCACGCGGGCAAATTTTCACACCACGCCGCGGAAGACGGCGCGGGGACGACGGATCAGGTCAGGAAAATTGCCATCATGGCGACGACGAAGATGACGGCGGCCGTGCCGTACTTCACCAGCATGATGAAACCCTCATAGGTCTGCTCATGCGCTTCGTAGTCGTTGCCGTCGGCGGTGGTGTAGGCCACTTCGCTATGGTCTGCCATCGAAAGTCCCCAGTCAAAAGTCTGATCTTGCGAGCCATTACCGCAATCCCGGCAGCAGGGCAACGGCGCGCCGCCAATATGCCAAGGGCTTATTGGTTCATTGGGAAGGCCAATTGTCCCTGATCCAGCCCACGAAGCAGCCGGCTCGGCCATTTCGACGGGGAGCCAGCCGGTGGACCCGGCACGCTCGGTTGGAGCACCAGCCGTGCCGGGCGAACTAGCCAATCACGAAGTCGAACCGGCCGGCGAGCCAGCCCTCGTTCTTGGCGGTGCGGAGCAACAGCTCCTTGCGAAACAGGCCGTCGGAACGGTTCTTGGCCTCGCCCGGAAAATAGAGCTGCGTGGTCAGCACGCGGCCGCCGCGCGGCTGCACCTTCACATGAATATGCCGCGTGCGCCCGACATAGGCGCCGGGCACGATGGTGCGCAGCCGGAAGCGGCCTTCGGCATCGGTGAATTGGTGTCCGCGCAGGCGGAAGCCGGAATTGTCGTATTGGCCCTTGTCGTCGGCCTGCCAGAAATCCACCAGCGCGCCGGCGATCGGCTTGCAGTTGCGACTGAGCACGAAGCCGACCAGTTCGATCGGCTGCCCGGCCATCCCGTCTTCAAGCAATTCGATCCGCTCCGGCGACGACGGCTTGAAGAACGGACCTTCGGTCTGTGTCAGGGTCGGCTCGTCGCCGTCGTGGCAGGCCGGCGTCGGTGCAAGCGGCGCTTGCCCGAAGCTGCTGCCGATTCCTAATAGCGAGCCGGCCGCGAAAGCGCCCGCTCCGAGTACGCTGCGTCGCGTTGGTCGGTCGAACATGAGTTTCCTCCACTCCTGCCGCCCCCGCGACGCGCGCCGTGCGCGTCAGCCCATCGTCTCCAGTTCGTCGATCATCCCGGCAATGACCGAAAGCCCGCCGTCCCAGAATTTGGGATCCTTGGCATCGAGCCCGAACGGCCGCAGCAGCTCGGAATAATGCTTGGTGCCGCCGGCCGCGAGCATGTCGAGATAACGCTCGGCAAAACCTTCAGATGCATTTTCATAGACGGCATACAGCGAGTTCACGAGGCAATCGCCGAACGCATAGGCGTAGACATAGAACGGTGAATGGATGAAGTGCGGGATGTACATCCAGAAATTCTCGTAACCCGCCTTGATCTCGATCGCCGGGCCAAGACTCTCGCCCTGCACGCTGAGCCAGATCTCGCCGATGCGCTGCGCGGTCAGTTCGCCGTTCTTGCGCTCGGTGTGGACCGCGCGCTCGAAGGTATAGAACGCGATCTGCCGCACCACGGTGTTGATCATGTCCTCGACCTTGCCGGCGAGCAGCGCCTGACGCTGCTTCGTGTTCCTGGTCTGCGAAAGCAGCCGCTTGAAGGTCAGCATTTCCCCGAACACGCTGGCGGTTTCCGCCAGCGTCAGCGGCGTCGGCGCCATCAGCGCGCCGTTCCTGGCCGCCAGCACCTGATGCACGCCGTGACCAAGCTCGTGAGCGAGCGTCATCACGTCGCGCGGCTTGCCCTGGTAGTTCATCAGCACATAGGGATGCGCCGACGGCGTGGTCGGATGCGAAAATGCGCCCGGAGCCTTGCCCGGCCGCACCGGCGCGTCGATCCAACGATCGGTAAAGAAGCGCTCGGCGATGTCGGCCATTTTTGGCGAGAAGCCGCGATAGGCTGAGAGCACCATGTTGCGCGCTTCCGGCCAGGCGATGGTACCGGTCGCGGCAAAGGGCAGCGGCGCGTTGCGGTCCCAATATGGCAGCTTCTTCTTTTTGAACCAGCCGGCCTTCAGGCTGTAATAGCGATGCGACAGTTTTGGATAAGCCGCGCGCACGGAAGCGACCAGCGCGTCCACCACCTCGCGCTCGACGCGGTTGTTGAGATGGCGGGAATCCGCGACGTCCTTGAAGCCGCGCCAGCGATCGGAGATTTCCTTGTCCTTGGCGAGCGTGTTGGTGACCAGCGCAAAAGTGCGCTCGTTCTCCTTGAAGGTTTTCGCCAGCGCATTCGCCGCCGCCTTGCGCTTCTCGCCGTCACGGTCCTGCATGAAGTTCAGCGTCGGCTCGATGGCGAGTTCCTTTCCGCCGACCTTGAAGCGCAGCGCCGAGATGGTCTGGTCAAACAGCCGGTTCCAGGCAGCGTAGCCGCTCTGCGCCTTTTCGTGGAACAGTTGCTCGACGCGGTCCTCCAGCTGATACGGCTTGTCCTTGCGGAGATCCTCGATCCAAGGCCGGTAGTAGCCGAGCGCCGGCGTCTGCATCGCGCGCTCGATCACGTCATCGTCAACGCGATTGAGCTCGAGGGCGAAGAACAGCAGATGCGTCGAAGCCGCCGTCAGCCGCTCCGACACGTCGCCGTAGAATTTCGAGATCGCGGCATCGACGCTGTCGCCGGCATGGACGAGCCCGGCATAGGAACCGAGCCGGCCGGCCAGATCGTCAATCGCTTCATAGCGCTTGACCGCTTCGGCGAGCCAGCGGCCGCCATCGTCCCTTGCGGTAAATTCGGCGAGCTTTCCCTTGTAGTCCGTCTCGAACGCGACGCAGTCGGCATCCATTTTCGCAAGGTCGCGCGCGACTTCCGGCGCATCGATGCCGGAATAGAGATCGGCGAGATTCCATTCTGGAAGCTTGCCGGTCTTCGATTTGGCTGCGCTCGCTTTGCCGGTTGCGGCTTTGCGGGACGCTTTGGCGGCGCGAGCAGTCGCGGATGATTTCGCGGTCATGGACACTTTCAAATTTTCGGGATGAATTGAATCGATCAGGGTAAGTTTGCGATCAGGCGAAAGCCGCGAGCTGCGGCGCCAACTGGGCCAGGAGCTCTTCGCCCTCTACCAGGATCGGCTCGAATTTCTCCTGCATGGTGTTTCGGAAAGCACACCACAGCACGATTGCCCGCACCATGAACCATGGCGTCGACGAGACGGCGGCCTTCGCGTGCAGAACGACGAGGTCAAGATTGCGGTGCTCGAACAGCAGCCGGCCCGATCCGTCCTCGAGAATATACTGCCGCCCGATCCGGGAGATGCACAGCTCGCAAGCTTGTTCGGGCCGCGCACCGAGCAGATAGAATTGGACATCGCCGTTTTCGGTCGCGCCGATTTCCCAGCTGCGGCCGGTTGCCGGCGCAATCGCCGCATGCATCCCTGCAACGATGATGCTGAGTTCCGCTTCGGTCCACACCGCGGTGTCCTGCCTGCGCTCGAACGCAACGACGCTCATTTGCTCTCCGCTCCGAACAGGAGCCGGTGCAGTTCCGGCTCGTAGTACATTAACAGATGCCTAGCGAAGGCGCGCGGTTCAAGACCCAGCTCATCGGCCCACGCGCCGAGGAGTTCGGTCGGAACGCGGCTGAAGCCGTTCTCGACCTGCGAAACGAAGGTGTAATATTTCAGACCGAGCTTTGCAGCGAGATCGGCCTGCGACAATCCTGCATCCGCCCTGCGCCGCTTGAGCCAATCCCCCGCCTGTTTCCGCAGTTCCCGGGCTTCCGGCGCGCCCTTGACGGCCGGCCGTACAGCGAAAACGTCTTGATTTTTTGCTCGTTTCATGTTTACTAAACTAGCTTAATAGAATGTCAGAACGGATAGTGTTCCACTAGCACAATTCGTTCGTCTCAGCTCGCCAATTCCGGGGGAGGACTTCATGGCCTTCGCAGACCGAACGCACATCGGCCGGACCAGCCGCCAGGACATATCCCGCTCCAGGGAGCTGATGGCCGGCGCCGCCATCCTGGTGGCGGCCTTGATCGCCACGCTCGGATTCCGGCAGCTGGTGCCAGCGGAAGCGGTGGCGCCGATGATGGTCACGCTGTTGTTTGCAGGAAGCGCTGTGGCCGCCGCCTTCGCGCTGCTTTGCCGACGCGAACGGCCCCGCGCCCTGTGGTTCGACCTCGCCGGCGGCCTGACGTTCATCGGAATCGTCATTTCCGTTTTCATCGAGCCGGACCAGCTGGCAAGCCTGTTCGGCGTTTCGAGCAAGCCTGAGTAACGGAACAGTTTTCCGCCGCCCGACGGCGGCCTCGTCAAACAAGTTGCGTCCAAGCCCGGGCCCCCTCTGGCAGTTCATGCGGACTGCGATGTCGGATTGGACTTTTGAAACGGAGTGGCCCGCATGCTGGAGATAATCTCCGCTCAATCCCTGACAGCATTTTTCCAGGTGGTGATGATCGATCTGGTCCTCGCCGGAGACAATGCGATCGTCATCGGCCTTGCGGCTGCAGGGCTGCCCGAGGACAAACGGAACAAGGCGATCCTGGCAGGCATATTGGCCGCCACGGCCCTGCGTATCGGTTTCGCCGGAATTACCGTGCAGCTGCTACAGATCGTCGGACTGCTGCTGGCCGGCGGCCTTCTGTTGCTATGGGTGTGCTGGAAGATGTGGCGCGAGCTGCAGGCCTCGCACACGCAACAACAGGCGAGATTCCAGAGTCTCTCGGCTGCGCGGGCCGTCAACGTCGATTCAGCGCCCCGTGAGAAAACGCTGGGCCAGGCGATCTGGCAGATCACGCTTGCCGACGTGTCGATGTCGCTCGACAACGTTCTGGCGGTTGCAGGCGCGGCGCGCGAGCATCCGATGATCCTGGTGTTCGGCCTTGGACTCTCCATCGCGTTGATGGGCCTTGCCGCCAACTTCATCGCGCGCATTCTGGAGAAGCATCGCTGGGTCGCCTATGTCGGCCTCCTCATCATCCTGTATGTCGCCGTCGACATGAGCTATCGCGGTGCGTTGGAGCTATGGCAGGACGTGAAGGCCTGAGTGCGACTTTCGACCGCCAGCGCCGCCATCGTGCTTGCCGCAAATTCGGCCCGCTTCGCCGTCTAATCCGTCTCAAACGCGACGCAATCGGCGGGCATTTTCGAATGGTCGCGCGTCAATTTCCTGTTCAGCGGCAGCGAAGAGTAGGCCGAATGGCAAGGCTTAAGAGTGCATTAATCGGCATCGTCCACATTGCCCCGATTCGGGACAAATAGTTTGTAACGTGCGGGGAATGCCATGGCTGCCACCATCTTGATCGCCGACGATGACGCCGTGGCGCGTCGCCTGGTAGAAAACATGGTGCAGAAGTGCGGCTATGAAACCGCCGTAGTCGATTCCGGCGACGCCGCGGTCGAACTTTTGACCGGCCCGGACGGCCAGGGCATCGATTGCCTCTTGCTTGACCTTGTGATGCCCGGCCTCGACGGGATGGGCGTGCTGGCGAAGATCCGCGAGGCGGGATTGAACCTGCCGGTCATCGTGCAGACCGCCCATGGCGGCATCGACAATGTCGTCTCCGCGATGCGCGCCGGCGCGCAGGATTTCGTGGTCAAGCCCGTCGGCATGGAGCGGCTGCAGGTATCGCTGCGCAACGCGCTCAACACGTCGGCGCTGAAGGGCGAGTTGCAGCGTATCCGCCACAGCCGCGAGGGCCGGCTGACTTTCTCGGACATCGTCACGCGCAGCGAAGCCATGACCGGCGTGCTGCGCACGGCGCAGAAGGCGGCGACCTCCTCCATTCCGGTGCTGATCGAGGGCGAATCCGGCGTCGGCAAGGAGCTGTTCGCGCGCGCCATCCATGGCACCGGCGAGCGCAAGGCAAAACCGTTCGTCGCGGTCAATTGCGGCGCCATCCCGGACAATCTCGTGGAGTCGATCCTGTTCGGCCATGAGAAGGGCGCGTTCACCGGCGCGACCGAGCGCCACATGGGCAAATTCCTCGAGGCCCATGGCGGCACGTTGTTCCTCGACGAGGTCGGCGAGTTGCCGCTGGCCGCGCAAGTGAAGCTGCTGCGCGCGCTGCAAGAAGGCACAGTGGAAGCGGTCGGCGGGCGCAAGCCCGTGAAGGTCGATGTCCGCATCATCTCGGCGACCAACCGGAAGCTGCTCGACCTCGTCAAGGCCGGCCAGTTCCGCGAAGACCTGTTCTATCGGCTGCATGTGCTGCCGTTGACGATCCCGGCCCTGCGCCAGCGCCGCGAAGACATTCCACATCTGCTTCGGCATTTTCTCGTCCGCTTCTCCGCCGAGGAGAACCGGCCGATATCGGCGATATCAGGCGAGGCAATGGCGCATCTTTCGCAACTCGACTGGCCCGGCAATATCCGCCAGCTCGAGAACGCCGTGTACCGCGCGGTCGTCATGAGCGATGGCGACCAACTGGGCCTTGCCGATTTCCCGCAGGCATCGGCGCATGCGCCTGCGAGCGGCCAGCATGTCGAGCCGCTGGTGATCGCGCCCTCGACGGCGCCCACCATGGTTTCAGGTAACGAAATACCAATCGCGCCCCTGCCCGGCGCGGGCGCGCTGGCGCTGCTGACCAGCGCCGGCGAAGTGCGGCCGCTGGAGGAGCTCGAGAACGAGATCATCCGTTTTGCGATCTCGCACTATCGCGGACAGATGTCGGAAGTAGCGCGGCGGCTGAAGATCGGCCGCTCCACGCTCTATCGCAAACTCGACGAGGCCGCGGAGAAAGAGCCTGGCAACGCGGATGAGGCGAGCTGAGACAATTCGGAATCAAGGGGCTGCGGTGATGGCACTTCTCGGGCCGCACCGCGGCCCGGAACCTTCGAACCGTGGCTTGCAGGTGACAGACAAAAAGCCCCTAGCGTGGCAAAAGCGCGCAATCCTGAAGAAAAAGGGGTCGTTTGAGGTCAGTTTGTCGTGAGTTGCACCGGGCTCTGCTAGCTGCTTGAGAACGGCGCATGTATCGTCTGCGTGATTTGTTGCATTGCAGGCGTAGCGACTTCTGCAAAAATCTGAGCCGGCGCCTCGCTCCGGCTGAAGGCAAACGATATTCGATCTGTCTCGCTGCCGGGACAGTTTCGCCCAAGGGGGTGTGACGATGCGTGATAGTTCGAAGAGCCGTGGTGGATTTGACCGCGCCCTGATTGCCGTCGCGGCAACTTTCCTCACGGTGACGGCGACATCGGCATTGGCGCAATCCAATGCGTCGAAAAGCGCCGCTGAACTTGCGATCGAAGCCGCGATCCCGCTCCCGCAGCCGGCCAACCTTCCACCGCCGACCGCCGATGATTTCAAGATGGACGCAACGGCGTCCGTGCCGCCGAAGCAGATCGAGCTGCCGCGCACCATCGCCAACACCGATTCCAAGCCCGCAGAAGCAAAGCCCGCGGAGACCAAGCCCGCAGAGTCTACTGCGACTGCGCCGGCGGCTCCCGCGCCGAAGACCGACACCGCCACCACGGCGCCTGCCGCTCCCGCGCCTGCGGCGGCAACTGCACCCGCGCCCGAGCCGGTCAAGGCGGCGAGCACCGTTCCCGCGGCGGACCAGCCGGTCGCCGACAAGCTGCGCGAGCAGCTTGCGGCCAAGAATCTGCGCTATTTCGACCGCAAGGGCGAACGCCAGGCGGTCGAGAAGTTCTATTCAGTGCGCGAATATGCGCCGGTATGGACCTCGGCAGGCGCCCTGACCGCGACCGCCAAGGGCGTGATCGCGCGCCTTAAGGATGCGGCCTCCGAAGGCCTCAACGTATCGGACTATCCGGTGCCGGATTTTGCCGCGGCGACCACGCCCGAAGCGCTGGCCGACGCCGAGCTGAAGCTCACATCCAGCATGCTCGACTATGCCCGCCACGCACAGAGCGGCCGCATGCACTATTCGCAGGTTTCCTACGACATCCAGTATCCCGAGCATCCGACCGACCCGTCGGAAGTGCTGGCGAATGTCACCGGCGCCAAGGACGCTTCCGCCGCGCTCGAGAGCTACAATCCGCCGCACAAGCTCTACAAGGAGCTGAAGGCGAAGCTCGCCGAGCTTCGCGGCCAGGGCGACGGTCCCGTCATCACCATCGCCGATGGCCCGGCGCTGGCGTACAAGGCCGGCACCAAGAAGCAGCCGGCGGTGATTCCGGAAGACCCGCGCGTGCCGCAGCTGCGCGCGAAGCTCGGCATCAGCGGACATCCTGACGACACCAAATACGACGAGAAGGTCGCTGCAGCCGTTCGCAAGTTCCAGGAGAGCGCCGACCTCAAGCCGACCGGCGTGCTCGACGACAAGACGGTCAGGGCGATCAACAGCCCGAAGCGCGACAGGACCATCGACACCGTGCTGGTCAACATGGAGCGCTGGCGCTGGCTGCCGCGCCAACTCGGCGCGTCGAATCTCAAGGACGCCTATGTGATCCTCAACATCCCCGACTTCACGCTGAAGGTGATGCAGGGCGGCTCGCAGGTCTGGACCACGCGCGTGGTGACCGGCAAGCCGGGCAACCATGCCACCCCGATGCTGACGGAGACGATGAAGTTCATCACGGTCAACCCGACCTGGAACGTGCCGCCGTCGATCATCTACAACGAATATTTGCCGGCCCTGCAGCAGGACCCGACCGTGCTGCAGCGCATGGGCCTGCGGCTGGAGCGCAACCGCGACGGCACGATCCACATCTCGCAGCCGCCGGGCGAGGCCAATGCGCTTGGCCGCATCCGCTTCAACTTCCCGAACAAGTTCCTGGTCTATCAGCACGACACGCCGGACAAGCATCTGTTCGCCAAGGAAGAACGCGCCTTCAGCCATGGCTGCATGCGCGTGCAGAATCCGGACCAGTACGCTTCGACGCTGCTCAACATCACCATGCCGAACGCCAGCTACACGCCGGAGAAGATCCGCAGCATGTACGGCCATTCGGAAATCGACCTGAAATTCCCGACGCCGATCCCGGTCAACATCACCTACCAGACCGCTTTCGTGGATGACGCCGGCAAGCTGCAGATCCGCAAGGACATCTACGGCCGCGACGCCAGCATGATCGCGCTGATGAAGGGCGGCCGCGGCAAGGATCTGGAGAACGTGATTGCCCGTGCCAATCCGAGCTATGTGCGGCCGAGCGGCGCCTCCCTGCCGTCCAACGTCGCGTTCAATGACGGCGGCTACTCGTCGGGTCCGTCGTTCTTCGAGCGCCTGTTCGGGCCGCCGACCCCGCCAGCGCCTATCGGCCGGCAGCCGCAGCGCCGGGTGATTACCCGTTAATCACAGGCCGCGCTGGCCTCGATAAAAACTGAAGCAAGATCAACGGCCTCGCTCCCCGAGCGGGGCCGTTTACGTTAACCATTCTCCACCGCCCCCTGGGCCCCGGCACCTTTTCGCCATACTTGGCGGGTTAGGTTAAAGCTGACTTGGGGTGCGGGATGGTAAACGTTCGGTTAACCGTCCCGCATTAAGACTACGTTCACGCTCTTTCGCTTCGCGGGGTTGCGAAAGGGTCACACTGACCGGTCGTCTGTTGGGTGGGCTTCATTAGTGCTGGCTGTCTTCGCGCGCCAAATCAAACCGCTCTGTTCGCATGGGGCCGGCTTCCGGGCCGGCCTTGCGAGCGTGCTGCTCCTCGCCGGAGGCGGAGCCGTCCGCGACGCCACCGCCCTCAACGAGACCCGCACCCTCTCCTTCCACCACACCCATTCAGGCGAAGACCTTACCGTCACCTTCAAGCGCAACGGGCGCTATGACGAAGCGGCGCTGAAGCAGCTCAACCACTTCCTGCGCGACTGGCGCTCCCAGGAACAGACCGAGATGGATCGTCGGCTGTTCGACATCCTCTGGGAAGTCTACCGCGACGTCGACGGCAAGCAGCCGATCAACATCATCTCCTCCTACCGCTCCCCCGCCACCAACGCCATGCTTCGCCGCCGCTCCTCCGGTGTGGCGCGCTTCAGCCAGCACATGCTGGGACATGCGATGGACTTCTACATCCCGGGCGTCGCGCTGGCCGACATTCGCGCCGCCGGCCTTCGCCTGCAGCGCGGCGGTGTCGGCTTCTATCCGACCTCCGGCTCGCCCTTCGTGCATCTAGACACCGGCAGCATCCGGCACTGGCCGCGTATGACGCCTGACCAGCTCGCCAAGATCTTCCCGGACGGCCGTACCGTGCATCAGTCCACCAGCGGACCAATGAAGGGTTATGAGCTCGCCAAGGCCGACATCGAGCGCCGCGGCAATGGCGAGGACAGCTCGTTCGCCAGCAAGCCGAGCTTCCTCGCCGCATTGTTCAAGGGCAGGTCCGCCGCTACCGACGAAGACGACGAGGTCGCAGCCCCCGCCCCCGCCAAGATCGAGAAGCCGGTCAAGACGACCGTGGTTGCCGCTGCCGCGTCCGCCAAGTCGGCGGAGAGACCGGTCGAGAAATCCGCCAAGCCGGCCGCCTCGACCCTGCAGCTCGCTTCCGCCGACGCCAAGATTGTCCCCGCACCAAAGCCGGCCACCGCTTCCGCCGCCGCCGAGGTAAAGCCGCAGACCGCGGCCGCCCCGCAAACTCCCGCCGATATCATCAACGCCCGTGGCTTCTGGGATAATATCCCCGCTCCGCAGCAGGCCACCCCCGCCCAGATCGCTGCGCTTGCCGCCCGCAAGGCCGTCAATTCAGCCGACCCGCAGCCGACCGCCAGCGTCTCCGAGAATTTCAACAAGGCGATGGCCTATGCGCCGGCTGCCGTCTCGCCGGTCGACCGCGCCAATGTCGTCGCCGCCAGCGCGCCCATTCCGCGCAGCTCGCGTCCGGCGACGCCACCCAAGAATTCGATGGCGCTCAACGACGTCACCACCGTGATCGCCAAGGGCGGCCACGGCGGCATCGCCAATTCGGCCCGCCTCGTCGCCTCGAAGGGCCACAACGAGATTTGGCTGCGCGTGATGATGCTGGCGCCGAGCGCGAGCACGTCGATGTCGGTGACGGTGTTCGGCGATGCCGACCTCACGCTGATGCGGCAGCACTTCGTCAAGCCGCAGGCGATCGTTGCGATGACCTTCTCGGATGATCCGACGCTCGGTCTCGTCACCGACCGCTTCACCGGCTCGTCCACCGCGCGGCTCGAGACGATGTCGTTCGTCCTGCGCACCGCGGCGTTGCGCTAGGGCGCAGAAAGCGGCGCTTCAATCTCCTGGAAGCTAGATGGCTTTAAGACCCTCATGGTGAGGAGCGCGTCTTCGCGCGTCTCGAACCATGAGGCCTCGATCCCGATGCCGCCATCCTTCGAGACGCGGCCTGATGGCCGCTCCTCAGGATGAGGACCGTTACAGCATCCCCAGCGCCTGCATGTAGGTTTCGAGTATGGTCTCGGCCTCGGCGCGCTCGTTGGGATCCTGCTTGCGCAGCCGAACGATCTGGCGCAGCGCCTTGACGTCGAAGCCGTTGCCCTTGCCTTCTGCATAGACGTCGCGGATGTCGTCCGAGATCGTCTTCTTCTCTTCTTCCAGCCGCTCGATGCGCTCGATGATGGCCTTGAGCTGGTCCTTGGCAAATCGTGTCGCGGGCGCTTCTTCCTGGACGGCGGCAGACGTGGCCATCGTGTACTCCTGAAGGGGAACTGACGGTTGAAAGATCGAGTTGTGCGCGCCGCGGGGCGCAGCGCTTTCTTGATTTGACCCTCGATTTTTTCAGCCCCTTCCGTCAAGGAAGCATCGCGTCATCCACAGCGGCACCCACAGGTAAGGTGCGCTGGCAAAAAGAGCCGTGGAAAAGCCTCTCGCGTCCGGAAAGCCTTAGTGACTGTGCGGATGCACCTTCTTCATCGCCTCGAGCTGCTCCGGCGTGGCCGCACCCTGGTACTTCGCCTTCCATTCCTCATAGGGCATGCCGTAGACGGCCTCGCGGCTCTCGTCCTTGGACAGGTTGACGCCCTTGGCGTCGGCGGCATCCTTCATCCAGTTCGACAGGCAGTTGCGGCAAAAGCCCGCCAGATTCATCAGCTCGATGTTCTGGACGTCGGTACGGCCACGCAAATGCTCGATCAGGCGGCGGTAAACCGCGGCCTCGAGCTCGGTGCGGGTCTTTTCGTCGATCGCCATGGCCGTATTCCTCGCATTTCCGGGTTCATTCAAAATAGGAATTGTCCCATATTTTGCCACATCGCAGCGCAAAACGGGACCGGCACCCACCCAAATTTCCCGCGATGTGGGAATACCGGCGTTGACAGTTCCCACCCCGCAAGCGAAATCGTCAATGAATTGATATAGCTTCGCTGCATGATTTCCTGCACTTCCGCCCCTTCCACGCGCCTTGTGACCCGACTCGCCGCCGGCCTGTTGCTGGCGCTCGGCTTGCTGTGTGCCGGGAACAATCCAGCGGCCGCGGATTTTCGTCTCTGCAACAACACCTCCAGCCGGGTCGGTATCGCCCTCGGCTACAAGGATGCCGACGGCTGGACCACCGAGGGCTGGTGGAATGTGTCGTCGCGCAGTTGCGAGACGCTGCTGCGCGGCAATCTGGTCGCGCGGTTCTATTACATCTACGCGCTCGATTACGATCGTGGCGGCGAATGGTCGGGACAGGCGTTTATGTGCTCGCGCGACAAGGAATTCACCATCAAGGGCGCCGAGAATTGCCTGGCGCGCGGCTTCGACCGCACCGGCTACTTTGAGGTCGACACCGGCGAGCAGCGTTCCTGGACCGTACAGCTCACCGAAGCGAACGAGCAACCTTCACAGCGCGTGCCGGGCATCCCCGGCACAGTCGGGCCGGGCGGGCCCGGGCTGCCTGGACTACCCAACCCGCCGGCGGGCGCACCCGGCCTGCCGCCTCCACCGGGAAGCAAGCAATGAGGCGTCTGCGCCGCATCAAGATCCTAGCGACGCTTGGCCCAGCCTCCTCCGACAGCGCAGTGATCCGCAAGCTGTTCGAGGCCGGGGCCGATGTGTTTCGCATCAATATGAGCCACACCCCGCATGACAAGATGCGCGAGCTGGTCAAGACCATCCGCAATGTCGAGAGCAGCTACGGCCGCCCGATCGGCATCCTGGTCGATTTGCAGGGCCCGAAGCTGCGGCTAGGCGCGTTCGACGGCGGCGCGGTGCAGCTCAACAACGGCCAGAGTTTTACGCTGGATTGCGACAAGTCGCCCGGCGACAAGAATCGCGTGTACCTGCCGCATCCGGAAATTCTCGCAGCACTGCGTCCCGGCCATGCGCTGCTGCTCGACGACGGCAAGGTGCGTCTGATCGCCGAGGAAACGTCGGCCGAGCGCGCGGTGACGCGCGTTGTGGTCGGCGGCAAGATGAGTGACCGCAAGGGCGTCAGCCTGCCCGACACCGATCTGCCGGTTTCCGCGATGACGCAAAAGGACCGCGAAGACCTCGAAGCCGCGGTGACGACCGGCATTGACTGGATCGCGCTCTCCTTCGTGCAGCGCGCCGAGGATGTGAAGGAAGCCAAGCGCATGATCCGCGGCCGCGCTTCGGTGATGGCCAAGATCGAGAAGCCGCAGGCGATCGACCGCCTCGCCGACATCATCGACGCCTCGGATGCGCTGATGGTGGCGCGCGGCGATCTCGGCGTGGAATTGCCGCTGGAGCGCGTGCCGAGCCTGCAAAAGCAGATGACGCGCATGGCGCGCCGCGCCGGCAAGCCGGTTGTGATCGCCACCCAAATGCTGGAATCGATGATCCAGGCCCCGGTGCCGACGCGCGCCGAAGTGTCTGACGTGGCGACTGCCGTCTATGAGGGCGCCGACGCCATCATGCTGTCGGCGGAATCTGCCGCAGGCAAATTCCCGGTCGAGGCGGTCTCCACCATGAACCGCATCGGCGAGGAGGTGGAGCGCGATCCGACCTATCGCGCCGTGCTCTCGGCGCAGCGCATGGAGCCGGAGCCGACGGTGGGCGACGCCATTGCCGATGCCGCGAGCCAGATCGCCGAGACGCTGGAGCTATCCGCCATCATCTGCTGGACCGATTCAGGCTCGACCGCGATCCGCGTCGCCCGCGAGCGGCCGAAGCCGCCGGTGGTCGCAATCACGCCCAAGATGGTGACGGGCCGAAAACTGTCGCTGGTCTGGGGCGTGCATTGCGTGGTGGCGGAAGATGCGCATGACCAGGACGACATGGTCGAGCGCGCCGGCACCACTGCCTTTCGCGACGGCTTTGCCAACGCCGGCCAGCGCATCATCATCGTCGCCGGCATGCCGCTGCGAATTCCCGGCACCACCAACATGCTGCGCATTGCGACGGTCGCAGGACCGGAAGGCAATAAGGGTAAGTCCTAAGCCCCGACCAGCGTCTTTGCCGGCAGCACGGCCTGCACCACGAGGCCGCGCGCCCGCGCATCCATCACGCCGACGGCGCGCAGCGCGAGCAGCGTCACCGTCTGCACGGCATCGCGCAGCCGGGCGGGATCCTCGAGATTGTCGGGGGCAAGCGGACCGACCAAAGCTTCATGCAGCGCGCCGAGCAGCGCGGTGGCGGCAAGCGCAGTGTCCTGCGCCGGCAGGTGGCCTGCCCGCACGGCGGCATCGATGCGGCTTGCAATTTCGCCTGCGATCTCGCGGCGGCTTGCCAGACGCGATGCCGTGACGTCGACATCGACGGGCTCGGCCAAAATGCCCCAGGCGAGCCTGCGCTGCGACAGCACGTGCACGGCAACCGTCGTGACGGCTGCGGCGAGCGCCGACGAAGGTCCCGGCGCGGCGTCGGCGGCGCGGCGGATCGCGGCAAGCTCGTCGCGCGACACTTCGGCGATCAGTTCGGAAATCAGGTCGGCCTTGGACGGGAAGTAGCGATAGACGGTGCCGGCCGCGACATTGGCGCGGACCGCAACGGGCGCGATCTGCACCGCCGACATGCCGCCTTCGGCCGCAGCATCCCGCGCAGCCGCCAGGATGGCGCTGCGCCGTGCGGCCAGCCGCTTCACCACCTGATGGGTCCGCCGATAGACCATGGCGCGCTTCCCGTCCCGCGGCGCCGGCCTCTTTGCGAAAGGCCGTACGCCAGTTCGTGAGCGATTGAGCGTCAATCGCCATCAAGAACTGAACAACTATTCAGGCGGGCTGGCAAGACGGTTTTGCGGGCCCGCGAGCAGGTTTGGTTGGCGGCAGGAATCGCCCAATCGTTAACAAGCCCTCAACGTTGCTCGGCTAGCATTTGCAGTATGGGCAGCCTCAGATTGTTCCTCGCGCTTTCCGTCGCATTTGGCCATTTCGGAATACCGCTCGGCTTTCCGACCAGCGACATCGCGGTTCAAAGCTTCTTCGCGATTTCTGGGTTTTACATGGCCATGGTGCTCAACGAGAAATACGGGCCCGGATCCTACTGGCTATTCATCTCAAATCGAGTGTTGAGGCTCTGGCCAACCTATGCCCTGGTGCTGGTTTTCTCGTTCGTGATTGCCGACAACTGGCGCCCGGTTGCAACGCTGGATTTGCCTTGCCTTGCCTGGTTCGTCGCCTCGCAGATTCTGATCGTCGGTCAGGAAGCCTATTTCTTCCTGTTCATCAAGGACGGCAGCTTCGCATTCACGCTTCATCCCGCAGGCATGTCGGGCCTTCTGTACACCATGGCGCCAATTCCGCAGGCTTGGACACTGGGACTGGAGTTCTATTTTTACCTGCTCGCACCATTTGTCGTGCGAAGGGGGCCATTGGTCATTGCATCGCTCATCGCCGCCAGCCTGGTGTTGCGGGTGACGCTGATCTCGGCCCTTGGCCTCAGCGGTGAGCCATGGACATATCGCTTCTTCCCGACCGAGATTGCACTGTTTCTGACGGGCGCGCTGGGATACCGCGCATATGCGGCAAGTGATTACGAACAGCGCCGCAACGTGTACCTCATGCTGACGATCGCCGCCGGCGCGTTGTTTGCCGCTTTGGCCGTGAGCAAATGGGATGGGGTTTCGCGGCTCGCATCGCTGTCGCTGCTCGTCGCGGTAATCGTCGGCGTGCCTCGTCTGTTCGTGCTGACCAAGAACATCGCCTGGGATCGCTATCTCGGCGAGCTTTCGTACCCGCTCTATATCTGCCATTTCCTGTTCGGGTGGATATTGCAGCCTGAGTCCACGGCAGTGAGCTACGTCGCTCTGCTCCTTTCGCTGGTAACCTCCGTGCTGCTGTATCGTTTCCTCGAGCGCCCGATCGATCGATGGCGGCAAAATAGATTCGAGAAATCGGGGCAACCGCTCGGTGCACCGCGCCTCGTCCAGGCGGTCTCGCAGGGCGCGAGTTGACGACGACCTCTCCGTCGCAAGGAATATTCCGTTGCTGAACAAAGTCGCATATCTGGTCGTCGGCATTGCGTTTGGCGCGCTAACCGTCAACCTCCTGACCCCGGGTATCAAGCAAGTCGACCTGAGCGAACTCCCGCCGCCGCCCCGAATCGAGCGGCCCTGCAGTCCAGGCTCCGGCAAGACGGTCGTTATCGTCATCCACGGGCAAAGCAACGCCGCCAACTACGGCAACACACGATATATCGCGCGAGAAGCCGTCGACAATTTCGACCCGGCAACAGGCAAATGCTTTGCCGCCGCCGACCCCCTGCTCGGCGCGGATGGCGCCGGCGGAAATTTTGCAACCCGCCTCGGCGACATCCTGATTCAGTCGGGACGATATGATCGCGTCATCCTGGCGCCTGTCGCCGTGCAAGGCGCCTCGCTTTCGGTGCTGAACAATGAACAGATCGGCAGGATCGACAACGTCCTCGGCAAACTCAGGTCCGCCGGACTGACGCCGACACACTTCCTGTTTCAGCAGGGCGAAAAGGACGCGGTTCTGACCACGACGCGGGCGCAGTATGTATCGCAGCTCCATCAGTTGGTCCGGCGGATCCGCGACGCCGGCTTTGATGCTCCGTTCTACCTGTCGCAAAGCACGAAATGCGATGTCGCCGATCCGGGGAACGTTGCGGAGGTGCGCGCCGGGCAGCGTGACGCAATCGACGATATGCTGAATATCCGGCCGGGTCCGGACACCGACGTCATTGCAAATGACGGCCGTAATCCGTTCGACGGCTGTCATATGAACGAAGTCGGGACGCTGGCCAACGCCGCGCTATGGGCCTCGTTCGTCAGATAACGATGATCTCCTCGCGCGAGGCGAGCGGCTCATCCGGCCCGGGCCAGTGCGAGGCCACAGCGGCAGCCGGCCGGCGGCCCCGTGGCTGCCTTCACGCCCCGGCGGGGGCCATTGCCGGCAATCGATCCCGCCACCACGGTCCGGCCCGGCGCAGCACGAGCCCTGCCACGATCAGCGTGGCGCCGAGGCCCACCGGGAAGCCGGTGAAGATAAAGCCGACGATCAGCGCCAGCGCCACCGCCAGCGCAGGAAGCTCGTACGGGCGGAATCCGCTCTTCAAACCGAGGCGGACCAGGAATGCGACCGGGATCGCCAGCACCATCATGTCGTACATGAACAGATACGGCGTGATCAGCAGCGTACCGGCCGCGAGCGCCGCCGCCTTCAGCGTGTAGGGCACGCGGCTGCGCCACATCAGCACCAGCGTTGTTGCGACCGCAGCCGTGAACACCCAGTGCACCGCCCAGGCGAAGGACTCCGCGCCCCCGAGAAAACGGATGAGCGAATAGAGCGATTGCAGCTTCCACCAGGTTGCCTTGCCCTCGCTGAGGAAGGCCTGCGAGAACATCGGCATCCAGTGGAAGAACGCCTGCCACGCCTCGGCGCCAAATGCGAGCCAGGAGACGAAGGCCAGTGCGATCACCGTCACGGCCGCCGACGCGAACGCGCGCCATTGCGCCGATGCGATCAGCACAAACGGAAACAGCAGGCCATATTGCGGCTTGTAGCTGAGCAACCCCAGGCAAATGCCTGACAGCACCGGACGCATCGGCAGGAAATACAGCGTGGCGCCGATCAGGGCTGCAGTGAGAAAGCCGTTCTGCCCGACCAGCGTGTTGTTGAACACCATCGGAAAGGCGACGGCGAGCATCAGCCCGAACGGACGCCCGACAATGCCCCTGACCACGGCGACACAGGGCACGAGGCTGATTGCCATCCAGCCGGCAAAGGCGACGGCGTAAGGAAACTGCGCGAGAAACGAGGCCACGAACAGAAACGGCGGCGGATAGTGCCAGGCGAAATAGCCGACAAAATCCCGACCCAGCAGCGCAACCTCGATCTTCTTCTGGATGTCCCAGTCATAGGCAAGCGCCGGAGTGCCGTCGAGCACCAGCCTGCCGGCGGCCCAGACGTTGACGAAGTCGGTGGGGATGCCGCGCCCTGCCGCATCGTAGATCCACCAATGCGAGAACCAGGCGATCGGGAAGTAGACCGCATTGATCGTCAACAGCACAAAGCACGCATTGAACAGCGCCGGCGGAATCGCGCTGCGGTCGGACGGCGTGATCAGGGCGGAAGCGGCAGTGGCCATGCGGAGGTCCCTTCGCGCAGCTCGGAGAGCGCGTCCTCCAGCAATAGGTCCAACTGCATTTAAGATTTCTTAAGGGTTGGCGCGCCGACCGGGTTGATGCCGGGCGTCACAGCCGGCCCGCCTTCTGCCGGCGACGGACCGATCAGCGCATCATACGAGCCGGTGCACTGCCGACAAAAATGCGAAAGCCCGGCTTGATGCCGGGCTCTTGCACTACACTCCTGCCGGAATAGCCGGCCATCGTCACGCCTGGGGCTGCGGCTCCAGGCCGGCGTCCGGATCGGGACGCGGGCGCGACTTGCCGGCCGGCGGCACCGCCGAGGTGCGCGGGCCAGTCGGCTCGAGCACGGACTCGCGGTTCGGCTTCTTGCCGTTGATGACGTCGGTGATCTCCTCGCCGGTCAGCGTCTCGTATTCGAGCAGCGCCTGCGCGAGAGTCTCGAAGTCCTTCTTCTTCTCGGTCAGGATGCGCCGCGCGGTCTCATAGCCTTCGTCGACCAGCCGCCGCACTTCGGCGTCGATCTTCTGCGCGGTTGCTTCCGAGATGTTCTGCTGACGGCCCATCGACATCCCCAGGAACACTTCTTCCTGGTTGTCGCCATAGGCCACCGTGCCGAGTTCGTCGGAATAGCCGAGCTGCGTCACCATGGCCTTGGCCATCTTGGTGGCCTGCTGGATGTCGCTGGAGGCGCCGGAGGTGATGTTGTCCTTGCCGAAAGTGATCTCCTCCGCCACGCGGCCGCCCATGGCGACTGCGAGCTGCGAGGTGAACTCCTTGTACTTCATCGAGTAGCGATCGCCCTCGGGCAGGAATTTCACCATGCCCATGGCGCGGCCGCGCGGGATGATCGTCGCCTTGTGCACGGGAATGCCGGCCGGCACGTTGAGGCCGACGATGGCGTGACCGGCCTCGTGATAGGCGGTCAGCATCTTCTCTTCCTCGCTCATGACCAGCGATTTGCGCTCGGCGCCCATCATGACCTTGTCCTTGGCCTCTTCGAACTCGGCCTGGGTCACCATGCGCTTGTTGCGGCGGGCGGCCGTCAGCGCGGCCTCGTTGACGAGGTTCATCAGGTCGGCACCGGAGAAGCCGGGCGTACCGCGGGCGATGATCTTCAGGTTGACGTCGGGCGCCAGCGGCACCTTGCGGACGTGAACCTTCAGGATCTGTTCGCGGCCGCCGACATCCGGATTCGGCACCACCACCTGGCGGTCGAAACGGCCGGGGCGCAGCAGCGCCGGATCGAGCACGTCGGGGCGGTTGGTGGCCGCGATCAGGATCACGCCTTCATTGGCTTCGAAGCCGTCCATCTCGACCAGCAACTGGTTGAGCGTCTGCTCGCGCTCGTCATTGCCGCCGCCGAGACCGGCGCCGCGATGACGGCCAACCGCGTCGATTTCGTCGATGAAGATGATGCAGGGCGCGTTCTTCTTGGCCTGCTCGAACATGTCGCGCACGCGCGAGGCGCCGACGCCGACGAACATTTCGACGAAGTCGGAACCGGAAATGGTGAAGAACGGCACATTGGCTTCGCCCGCGACCGCGCGCGCGATCAGCGTCTTGCCGGTGCCGGGCGGACCGACCAGGAGCACGCCGCGCGGAATCCGTCCGCCCAGCCGCTGGAATTTGCCGGGGTCGCGCAGGAATTCGACGATCTCCTGCAGGTCCTGCTTGGCTTCATCAACACCGGCGACGTCCTCGAACGTCACGCGGCCATGCGCTTCCGTCAGCATCTTGGCGCGCGACTTGCCAAAGCCCATCGCCTTGCCGGCGCCGCCCTGCATCTGTCGCGACAGGAAGATCCACACGCCGATCAGCGCGATGAAGGGCAGCCAGGAGACGAGCAGCGACACGAACCAGGGCACGTTGTCGCCCGGCGGTTTCGCGGTGATCGAGACCTTGGCCTCATCGAGGCGCTTGACCAGGTTCGGATCGTTCGGCGCATAGGTCTGGAAGCTCGAACCGTTGGTGAAGGTGCCGTGAATCTCATTGCCCTGGATCACGACGTCGCGGACGTGCTTCTGGTCGACTTCGGTCAGGAGCTGCGAGAACGGAATGTCCTGGGTAGCGGCGCGCTGACCCGGGTTCTGGAAGAGCGTGAACAACGCCAACAGCAATAGGACAATGATGACCCAGAGGGCGAAGTTGCGCAGATTGGCGTTCATCGACTTTCCTTCGTGGTCGCGCGGATCGCGGCCTTTTATCCTTGGCAGTAAACCCCGGTAGCCACGAGGGATTCCCCGCTCGCCTGCAATACAATTTAGGTGGCGCGTCCCTCGATGCCAAGAGAACGGGACAGGACTATTTAACGCATCCTAGCCCGATTCCCGCTGAAATAATGGCACTTTGACTGCTGTTTTTGGGGGTGGTTAAGCGTCCTTGCGATGGATATTCGAGAATGCGGGGAGTTCACACCCGGCGGCGGCGCGGCGGCGCCAGCTGGACCAGGATTCGTCCCTTGGACAGGCTGATCGCTGCCCCGGCAAGGGTCAGCTTCAGCCGACCCTGGCCGTCGGCCATAGCGCGATCCAGCGCCATCGCCAAGGCCTCGATCTTGCCGAGTTCCGCGGGCCCCTCATGTCCGCACCGGTCGATCGCGCGCTTGAGCAGCCGCAGCCGGATCTCCTCGGGCAGCGCTGCAAACGCGCGCGCATCATAGCCACCCAGCGAAGCGCTGCGGTCAGTCAATGTGAGGAAACGCTCGGCGCCATCGGCCAGCACCTCCACGGCCGCGTTGGCGCGCGCCAGTCGTGACGCCAGCCGCGCCAGCGTTTTGGCATCGGCGCCTTCTTCCGCGAGAGTTGGCATCAGCGCGCGCAGCCGCGGACGCGTGAAAGCGGGATCGCGATTGGTTGGATCGTCGGCAAAGGGCACGCCGGCCGCTTCCAGCGTTGCGATCAGATCTGCTTTGGAAACGTCAAGCAGCGGCCGCGTCAGCCGCACGCCATCGCGTTCGCTCTCGCCCGCCATGGCGGCAAGCCCGACAACCCCGCTGCCGCGCAGCAGCCGCATCAGCAGCGTCTCGGCCTGATCGTCCCGTGTATGCGCCGTGGCGACATGGCTGGCTCCGCTGGCGCGCGCCGCCTTCGTCAGCAAACGATAGCGCGCTTCGCGTGCTGCGGCTTGCACGCCCGTCTTCGGCTTTGTCCCTTGCCAGCGCAGTGTGCGGTGCTCGACCCCGAGCGTGCGTGCAAGATGCTTGACGTCGCGCGCCTCGCGTGCCGCTTCTTTCCGCAGGCCGTGATCGATAGTGACGGCGATCAGCCGCGGGCCCCGCTTCAAGCTGCGGCGCCAGCGCGCCGCCAGCCACATCAGGGCAACGGAGTCGGGCCCGCCGGAGACGGCCAGCACGACTGCTGGCACGGCCTTCCACGGCGCAAAAATCGCGCGCGCCTGCGCTGCCGAGATCGGAGATTGTTCATTGCCGGGCATGTGCCGCCACCGGTACGCGAAAGCCCGTCGGGCTCCGTGACCGGTTGCTTAGCACTTTACCCGCTTCTGCTCACGGTCCACGGCAGCCTTCACGCCGGAAGATGCGCGCGGATATTTCTGCATGACCGCACCGAAGGCGGCGCAGGCCGCCTCCTTCTCCTTCAGCGCCGCCAGCGACTGGCCGAGCCGCAGCATCGCGTCGGGGGCTTTCGCCGACTTCTCATGATCGCTGGTCACGCCGAGGAAAGCCTGCGCGGCCTCGCGGTATTGCTGGCGCTGGAAATAGCTCTCGCCGAGCCAGTATTTCGAATCCGCCACCAGCGGATCGCGCGGATATTTCTGCGCGAAGTTCTTCATGGTCTCTTCGGCCAGCGCATAGTCCTTGCGCTGCATGTAGCCGATGCCGAGGTCGAATTCGTCGCGCGGCGTCGCCGACGGCGGCAACGTCGTCAGCGAAGCGGTGGGCGCCTGTGCGGGCGCAGCCCCGCCGGGCGGGCGTGGGCTCACGTTGCCGAGGTCGAGCGGCTCGCCGGGACCACGGCCGCCGGGAGCGCCGATGGCGGCCTGGCTATTGGCGGCCTGGCTATTGATCGGCATCTGCCCGCCACCAAGCGCCTTCGGCGCGCCGGGCGCATTCGGATTCTGCGTGGGGTCGAAGGCATCGCCGCGCCGGCGGTTGCCGACACCGGGCGATGCCGGCTCCTGCATGATCGGCGCCGGGGCTGCGATCTGCGGCTGCTCGTACGAGCCCTGCTGCTGCGGATAGGCTGGCTGCTGATACCCACCCTGCGGCGGGTGCTGGTATCCGCCCTGCTGCGGGTAGGCCGGTTGACGATAGCCGGGATTGGCCTGCTCCGGCGGCATCGCAGCGACGCTCGGCTGGGCCACAGGCGGCTGCGGCGCGCCAGGCGCTCCCTGGGGCGCAGCGCCAAGCTGGCGCAGGCGCTCCTCGAGCTGCCGGTTACGGTACTGCAGCTCCTCGTTCTGGCCGGTAACCTGGCGCAGCTGGTTCTCCAGCCGCTGGATGCGCATCTCGAGATCAGCATCCTGGGCAAGGGCCTGAGAGGCAATGGCGAACACCGCGGCGGCAGCCGCGGCGCAGAAAGTCATGTGAAGTCTGGGTGACATGGTGTCCTGACGGCGAAATCGGCGCGACAAGCGGGAATCACATGAGAGACGGAGTACGCCGGAATTGTGACTGAAACAAAGGGGTTTCGGCGGTGGTTAAGTTCAACAAAGCGAAACCGGCGCCCCGAGGGACGCCGGCCACTAACTCACCCCAAGCGACGAACTTTTAGGAGCTGGCGTTCAGCACGGTGACCGCGCGGCGGTTCTGCGACCAGCAGGAGATGTCGTTACAGACCGCGACCGGACGCTCCTTGCCGTAGGAGATGGTGCGCATGCGGCTGGCGTCGATGCCGCGCGAGGCGAGGAACGAACGCACGGCCTGGGCGCGGCGGGCGCCCAGCGCAATGTTGTATTCGCGGGTGCCGCGCTCGTCGGCATGGCCTTCGATGGTGAAGGAGTAGCGGTTATAGCTCTGCAGCCACTGCGCCTGCTTTTCCAGGGTGGCAATCGCCTGCGGGCTCAGATCGGTCTGGTCGCTCTCGAAGAAGACGCGGTCGCCGACATTGACCACGAAATCTTGCTGGCTCCCCGGGGTGGCGGCGCTCGCCATCGCATCGGTGCCGGCGTTCTTGTTGGCGCAGGCGCCCATGGTCAGCGCCACGGCCAGCACGGCGGCCAGCTTCAAACCCTGGAGGATACGCATCTGGTTCTTCATTCCGGAGCCTCCACGCTCACGTTCTCGGTACTGTCATCGGTCTACAGGGCGTTGGTTAAGCGAACGTTCCGTCAACCTTGATGGGGCGTTGCTGACACCCTTCAAATGCCGGCAATCGGCGAAAAGCGACCGCGATAGTTAATCATTTGTAAATAAGGCGCGATGGTGGAGGCAAGCGGCCGGAGGGTGCGGAACTGCCTGTTCCTGCAGCGTTTCGGTCGGAATTCCGTGGACCGCTGCAAGACGGCAACGCTTTTGCGCGGCCGGGAGCCGCCATTCAGCTAAATGAACGTTAGGCTCGTTCAGGTCTGGGGCACGATCGAGGTCACCTCGTTGGCGACCACGAGGCCGGGCGTCACCTGGGCAAAGCCCGGGCGGTCGAACAGCATGCGCCGCTCGAAGGCGGTCGAGCGCATCATCGGATAGCGCTCGAACACCTTTTCCTTCAGCCGCGGGAAATCCGCCGCCATCAGCCCGACCGGCTTGAGCAGCCCCGGGAACATGCGCGGCTCGGCAATGGTCTCGTGCAGGAATACCCGGCGGTAAAACGCCTGATGCTCGGCGCGGACGATGGCTAGCCCAAGATCGGCGTTGAAATATTCGCAGGCCATGTAGGCCAGCCGCAGCGTCACATAGGGCAGCTCCGGCAGCCGACGGACCTTGTCCGGGTCGGCGACGAAGCGGGCGGGATCGACGATCACCTTGCCCTGATCGAGCTTGGGGAAAAGGATCTCGCCAAAGGCCTCCGCCGAGCAGGACTGGCGCCATTCCGACGTCAAAAGGCTGATGCGGACGGAGCTGTAGAGCTCGCCAAACAGGTAAACGCCGAAGGTCCAGGAATTGGGCAGATCATCGTACTGGTCGGTGACGCGCTGGGCGGGAGATTCCTTAACGGCGCCCTCGCGCAGATAGGCCCGGTACCGGAGGTTGTATATTTCCTCTTTTTCGGCGGGCGTCAGGGCCAGACGGTAGTCGACTTGTTCGAGAAGATCAGAACCCCGTCCAAAGGCCGTGGGGCTACTTTCGGCCGGGGATCGCATACTTCCACTCCTTACGACTTCCAAGGCGACGTCCATTCAACTAGTGCGAGTGAGGTCAAACCTTAACAGCTTCTTAACGAAATTGCAAAGCTATAGCAATGTTAGGGTTAACTGCCTGACCCCCGCAGAATTACGGAACGGCTAGTCCTTTGGTCGAAGTATTCAGCCCATCGAGCTGACGAGGTGCAGCGGCGGCTCCTCCGGCCGGCGGCCGTGGGAGGCGTTGAGCAGCTGGCGGATGCGCACGGCCGGGACGGGCCGGCTGAACAGATAGCCCTGGGCCTCTGTGACCGTGCCGTCGGTCGAGATGCGCTCCAGCTGCTCGTTGGTCTCGATGCCCTCCACCACCACGGACATGCCGAGGTCGGCCGACAGCCGCGCCACGCCGCGCAGCAGGGTCAGCGGACGGTCGGAATCGATGCCTTCCAGGAAGGAGCGGTCGATCTTGACCTTCTGCAGCGGGAAATTGTGCAGGTAGCTGAGGCTGGAATAGCCGGTGCCGAAGTCGTCCAGCGAAATGCGCACGCCCAGCGCATGCAGCTGAGCCAGCACGTCGTGGGTGAGCTGGGTGTTGCGAAGCAGCGAGGATTCCGTGATCTCGATCTCCAGCCGCTCGGCAGGCAGACCCGAGACCTCCAGCGCGTAGCGGACTTCGCTGAGGATGTCGCGCTGGTGGAACTGCTGCGGCGAGAAGTTGACGGCGACGGAAACGCCGGCCGGCCACTTCATGCATTCCATGCAGGCCTTGCGCAGGATCCAGCGGCCAAGATCGACGATCAGGCCCATGTCCTCGGCGACCGGGATGATGTCGATCGGCGATACCGTACCGCGCACCGGATGGTTCCAGCGCAGCAGCGCCTCGCAGGTGGAAATCTTGCCGGACTTCAGGTTGACCAGCGGCTGGTAGTAGAGCTCGAACTCCTCGTTCGCCAGCGCCTTGCGCAGGTCGAG
>DATEJC010000195.1:0-14627 GCA_035278345.1 Bradyrhizobium sp.
CGCAAGATCACGCTGTGCAATGCCGGCGTGATGGCGTTCGACGGCCGCCGCGCGTTGCAAATTCTCGACCAAATCGGAAATGCCAACAGCAAGGGCGAGTACTATCTCGTCGATGCCGTCACCATTGTCAGGGATATGGGATTGGAGGCCGTCGTGATCGAAACCAGCGAAAACGAAGTGCGCGGCATCAACACCAGGGCGCAATTGGCGGAAGCGGAAAGCGCGATGCAGGCAAAGCTGCGCCAGGCCGCGCTGGACGCCGGTGTGACACTGATCGCGCCTGAAACCGTTTATCTTTCCGCCGACACCAAATTCGGCAGCGACGTCACCATCGAGCCGTTCGTGGTGATCGGTCCCGGCGTCAGCATCGATGATGGCGCCGTCATCCATTCCTTCTCGCACATCGTGCAATCCCAGATCGGCAAGAAGGCGCAGATCGGTCCCTATGCGCGCTTGCGGCCCGGCAACTCGCTTGGCGAGGGCTCGAAGGTCGGCAATTTCGTGGAGATGAAGGCCGCGACGATCGAGGCCGGCGTCAAGGTCAATCATCTCTCCTACATCGGCGACGCCCATGTCGGCGCCAAGTCGAACATCGGCGCCGGCACGATCACCTGCAACTATGATGGTTTCAGCAAGCACAAGACCACGATCGGCGCCGGCGCCTTCATCGGCACCAACTCCTCGCTGGTCGCGCCTGTCAAAATCGGCAGCGGCGCCTATATCGGTTCCGGCTCCGTCATCACCAAGGACGTGCCCGACGACGCCATGGCCGTGGAGCGCAGCCCGCAGACCATCCGCGAGGGCGGCGCGACGCGCTACCGCGAGCTGAAGACCGGCGGCAAGGGCAAGGAAGGCAAGTGAGGGAGTCTCGCGCGCTTGAAGGACTTGAAGCGCATCCTAATCAGGCGGAATTGGCCCATCACGGTCATGGCTCTCGCTTTATGGTCCCCTCGTGACAATTTTCGCGGTAGCGGCCGCAGTTGTTGTTGCCTTCTATGCCGAGTTCTTCCCGGTACATGCAGGCATCACGCAGCCACTCGCAATTGATATGCGGTGTCGATGGCGAGCACGACTGGCGAAACTTGACGCAATTGTCGTCGCCTTCGCCAAGTTCATCTTTCATTTCGCACGCGCGCCGCAAGTCACGGCAATCGCCGCCTTGCGGCGTCGTCGCATTTGCGGTGAACTGGCTGTCCACATGGACCGCCAACAGGGCGAGTGTAACGATCACGAACCCAATGATCATTGGCCTGTTTCGCATCTCACTCATGTAAGTTTTTGCTCCTTCAAGTGAGGGCAGGCACTGTGGCCGCCCGCTTGCATTTGGTACTCTCGCATTTCCCTTGAGGAACGGTCGTCAACCGCGACCGTTCCTGTGGCACGAGAGCCTCGACTAGGCTCGCCGCCCGCAGTTCAACATCTGGCCGCGACGTGGCACGCCTGGCGGTGTCTGATGGGTTGCGCCGAGCGGCAACGGCGAACCGCGAGCCAACTCGACAGACGACTACGTGCTTGCGAACCGGTCGCTCGAAGCCGCCACGCGCAACGGAAATCCGGGAAATCCACCCCAAAATGCGCGTTGCGGTGTTGCTTAATCGGCACGACGGGCAAATCAGTCAAAAGCCGTCAAGCCCCAAAATCAAAAATATTTCGCTTTACCGGAATTCTGATTTGCGGTATCAATCCTGCCAGCCCGTGCCACCATGAGGGACGCTTCGCGGTCGTCACGAAACGGGGTGCGGGTTGCGATGGGCCGTTGCGGCGTCAGGCGGGTTCCCCGCCGGACGAAACGCCTGCAGCGGACGGCGAAGTCGTGTGGTCCTGGCGCCGCGACCCTGGCGTCTATCCCGCCGCCCCGTGGTGGCGTGGCAACGGTGACAAAAAAGGCCGCTCACCGGGGAGAGCACGAAGTAAGCCGTAAAGCCATTGCGCGGGGAAAGCCGGGATGTCTCGGCTGTACCTGTCAAATCCGTGTGCGTCCTCTTACTACCCATTGCACACGGTGCTGCGGGCGCAGTCGGCGCCCGGCTTTCCCTGCGCCCTCTGTTAAGAGAGGGAGCAAACGAGATGCAAAACCCGGACGAAAACGAGTCGCGGGAATGAGAACGCATGTCTCTCCACCCGTCATTGCGAGGAGCGAAGCGACGAAGCAATCCAGCTTTCTCGTTGCAGCAAGGGGAAGCTGGATTGCTTCCGCCGTCGCGCCAGGCGCTTCGGCGGACTCCAAGTGCGGCGCAGCCTGCGCCGCAAGCGTAGACGGGTCGTCGCGTCACTCCTCGCCATGACGGCGATGGTTGGAAACTACGCCTTACGACGCCTTCGCCGGCCGCCGCTTTGGCGTGCCGCCTGCGGGAGCCGGACTCGCCCGATGCGCCACCAGCATTTCCCTGATCGCGTCCGCCGGCTTCGGCGCGCTGAACAGATAACCCTGCATCTCCGAGCAACCGAGCTCGCGCAGGATGCGCTGCTGCTCCTTGGTCTCGACGCCTTCGGCTGTCGTCGTCATGCGGCGCTCGGCGGCGATGTTGACCACCGCGCGCACGATGCCGGCCGAGCCGTCGGGCTCGGCGATGTCGGTGACAAAGCAGCGGTCGATCTTGATCTTGTCGAAGGGGAAGCGCTTCAGATAGCTCAGCGAGGAATATCCGGTGCCGAAATCGTCGAGCGCGATACGCACGCCGATCTCGCGCAGCTGGTGCAGGATCGCGAGCGCGGCATCATCGTCGCGGATCAGCACGGCCTCGGTGATCTCGAGCTCGAGCCGGGTCGCCGGCAAGCCGGAGGAGGCGAGCGCGGCGATCACCTTCAGCGCCAGCGTGCCGCTCTTGAACTGCACCGGCGAGACGTTGACCGCGAGCCTGATGTTGTCGGGCCATTTCGCCGCTTCCTTGCAGGCGGTGGCCAGCACCCATTCGCCGAGCTGGTTGATCAGCCCGGTGTCTTCCGCGATCGGGATGAATTCGGCCGGCGAGATCAGGCCGCGTTCCGGATGGCGCCAGCGCACCAGCGCCTCGCAGCCCGTGATGGCGCTGTCCTTGAGGCTCAGGCACGGCTGGTAATAGACCTCAAAGCCGCCGTCGGCGATGGCCTGACGCAGTTCCGTCTCCAATTGCCGGCGCGCGCGGACCTGGGCGTCCATGACCGGCTCGAAGAAGCGCCAGGTGCGGCGGCCGGCGGCCTTGGCGGCATACATCGCCAGGTCCGCGTTCTTGAGGATCTGCTCGAAATCCGAGCCATCCTGCGGCGCCAGCGCAATGCCAATCGAGGCGTCGGCGGTGACCTGATGGCCGAGACAGTCATAGGGCGCGCGGAGCGCAGCATAGATGCGTTCGACGAGACCAATGACGTCGTCGGCGCTCCGCACGCCGGTCTGGACGATGGCAAATTCATCGCCGCCGAGGCGTGCAATGAAGTCGGTCTCGCGGGCGCAGCTGCGCAGGCTCTGCGCCACCGATTTCAGCAGCTCGTCGCCGATGAGATGGCCGAGCGAGTCGTTGACGCTCTTGAATTCGTCGATGTCGATATAGAGCAACGCGAGTTGCTGTGCCGCGGTCGCATGCGGCAGCTCCAGCTCGATCTGCTCGTGGAACAGCGTGCGGTTCGGCAGGTCCGTGAGTGCGTCGTAATGGGCGAGGTGGGTGATGCGCTCCTCGACGCGGCGGCGCTCGGTGATGTCTTCGTGGGTCGCGACCCAGCCGCCGTCGGCCAGCGGCTCATTGACGACCTGGATCGAGCGGCCGTCGGGCGTATCGATCACCATGGCGTTGCGCGTGCCGACATCGCGCAGCACGCGTTCGATGTAATGATCGAAATTGCCGGTGAACGATCCGGTTGCCTTGCGGTGGGCGATGACCTCGCGAAAGCTGCAGCCGGGCTTGATGACATCGGCGGAGAGGCCGTACATCTCGATGTAGCGGTGGTTACAGATCACGAGGCGCTGCGAGGAATCGAACAGCAGCAGGCCCTGCGTCATGTGGTTGACGGCGGTGTCGAGGCGCTGCTTCTCCAGGGTGAGGCGGCGCTGCTGTTGCCGGTGTTGCTGCAGCAGCTTGCGCACCACGAGGAAGAGCAGCGTGCCGATCGCCAGCACCGATGCGCCGGCGACCGCGACCAGCATCGCGATCTGCTCGCGCCAGTCGGCGAGCGCCGCTTCCGTAGTGGTGCTCACGACGATGACCATCGGGAACCCGACGAGCGCGCGCGAGGAGATCAGGCGGTCCTTGCCGTCGAGCGGGCTCGTCAGGCGCGTGGTGGTCGCGACTTGTTCGAACACACGTTGCTGGACGGCGGGACCACTCTTGAAATTCTTGCCGATCATCTCGGGCAGATACGGATGGCGGGCGAGCAGGGTACCGTCGCGATGATGGATCGCAATCGCCGAATCCGGCCCCAGCGCGGTGATGGCAAAGAACTTCTCGAAATTGGTGGATTCGATGCCGCGGCCGATGACGCCGATGAACTCGCCGTTCACACCCGTCACCTTGCGCGCGATGACGGTGGTCCAGACGCCGGTGATGCGGCTGTACACCGGCTCGATCAGCATGGACGGCGCCTGCGGATCGGACGTGAAGGTCTTGAAATAGGCGCGGTCGGCCACGTTGACCGGCGGTGTGGGCCATGCGGCCGACGTGTTGATCAGCCGGCCCTCGTTGTCGAACAGGTTGACGCCGCCGACATAGGAGAGCGCGCTCATCTTCGACGTGAGCATGCGGTGCATCGCCTCGGTCGACAGCTGGCGCTTGTAGCTGTCTGCCGTCGTGATGCCGTGCACGCTGATGTAGTCGATCAGGTCCTTCTGCACGACCTCGAAATCAGCCAGCTGCTGGTCGAAGTGATGCGCGAGCAGCTGTACGGTGTTTTCCACTTCGCGCTCGGCATTGTGCAGGGCGCGCTCGCGGAAATTTCCGGCCATGACGGTGGCGCCGACCGCGATTGCCGCGATCAGGAGCGCGCCGCCAAGCACGAGCCAGCGGATCGGCCCGCCGCGAAGGACGGCGGTGACGCTGACGGGCGCGGTATTGTTGTTGTTCATTGTCTCGGTCGCTGCGAGGAGGAATCCCGAACCGGATTTCTCAACCCCGGCCCACCACACCCCTATCGCAGCGACGTGCAGTTGCGGTTAGGAAGTCTGGTTAATGAAATGTGAGCGAGGTCGCCGCGAAAGCAAAAATGCCGGGCCGATTGATTTGCAAAACGGTATCAATTGCCGGGCGCCGCCGGGACAGCGACGGTTCAATCCGCGCGATAATGCCCGGACTTGCCGCCCTTCTTCTCGACGAGGCGGATGCCCTCGATGCGGATGCCGCGCTCGACCGCCTTGACCATGTCGTAAATGGTGAGGCAGGCGACGGAGACCGCTGTGAGCGCCTCCATCTCGACGCCGGTCGGGCCGCTGACCTTGACCGTCGCGCGCACGAGGCAGCCGGGCAGCTCCCTGTCCGGGATGATATCGAGTTCGACTTTGGACAGCGCCAGCGGATGGCAGAGCGGGATCAGCTCGGAAGTACGTTTTGCGGCCATGATGCCGGCGATGCGCGCGGTGCCGAGCACGTCACCCTTCTTGGCGTTGCCGGAGACGACCAGCTCCAGCGTCGCCTTTTCCATGACGACGCGGCCTTCGGCGACCGCGACGCGTTCGGTGGCGGGCTTGGCCGAGACGTCGACCATCCGCGCCTCGCCCTTGCTGTCGATATGGGTGAGGGCGCTGCCGGCCTTGTCGGATTTTTTCGGCATCGCTCTAGCGCGTTCCCGTGGCGCGCGGCGCGTCGATTCGCGTCAGCAGCGCTCGCGTTGCTGCAGTCACGTCCGCCTGGCGCATCAGGCTCTCGCCGACCAGGAAGGTCGACATGCCGACGCGCTCGAGCCGCGCAAGGTCGGCCGGGGCGAAGATGCCGCTTTCGCCGACCATCAGCCGGTCGCGCGGGATCAGCGGCGCCAGCGCCTCGCTGGTCTCCAGCGTGGTCTCGAACGTGCGGAGATTGCGGTTGTTGACACCGATCATCGGCGAGCGAAGCTTGATGGCGCGATCGAGCTCGGCGCGGTCGTGAACTTCGAGCAGGACGTCCATGCCAAGCGCGATCGCCGCGTCCTCGATGTCAACAGCGGCGGCATCGTCGAGCGCGGCCATGATGATCAGGATGCAGTCGGCGCCATGAGCCCGCGCTTCCACCACCTGATAGGTGTCGAACATGAAGTCCTTGCGCAGGACGGGCAGATTGGTCGCCGCGCGCGCCGCCACCATGAAATCGAGATGGCCCTGGAACGAGGGCGTATCGGTCAGAACGGAAAGACAGGCCGCGCCACCCGCCTCATAGGCCTTGGCCAGCGCCGGCGGATCGAAATCGGCGCGGATCAGGCCCTTCGAGGGCGAAGCCTTCTTCACTTCCGCAATCAGCGCATACTCGCCGCGGGCGAGCTTGTCCTTGATGGCGCGAACGAAGCCGCGCGGGGCGGGCGCCGTCCTGGCGCGGGCCTCGACACTCGCGAGCGGATTGGCGCGCTTTGCCGCGGCGATCTCCTCGCGCTTGTAGGCCTCGATCTTCTGCAGGATGTCCGACATCGCCGCGCCTCAACCGTTGGATACCGCGACCAGCTGCTTCAGCTTGGCGGCCGCAGCGCCGCTGTCCAGCGCCTTGGCCCCGATCGCAACACCTTCCTTCAAATCCCTGGCCTTGCCCGCCACAATCAGCGCGGCCGCCGCGTTGAGCAGCGCCACGTCGCGATAGTGGCTCGGCTTGCCGTCGAGCACGCTGCGCAGCGCGATTGCGTTGGCATCGGCATCGCCGCCTTTCAGGGAACCGATAGCAGAGCGGGTCAGGCCCGCATCCTCAGGCGTCACCTCGAAGGTGCGGATATTGCCTTTCTCGAGCGCTGCGACCGAGGTGGGGCCGGTGAGGGTGATCTCGTCGAGCCCGTCGGAGCCGTGCACGACCCAGACCGAATCCGAACCGAGGTTCTTGAGCACCTGCGCCAGCGGCTGCACCCATTGCTTGGAGAACACGCCGACCATCTGCCGCTTCACGCCGGCCGGATTGGACAGCGGACCGAGCAGATTGAAGATGGTGCGGGTCGCGAGCTCGACACGGGTCGGGCCGACGTTCTTCATGGCCGGATGGTGCGCCGGCGCGAACATGAAGCCGATGCCGGCCTCCTTGACGCAGCGCCCGACACTGTCAGGCGAAAGGTCGATCTTGACCCCGAGAGAGGCCAGGACATCGGCCGCACCCGAGCGCGACGACAGCGCGCGGTTGCCGTGCTTGGCCACCGGCACGCCGCTTCCCGCGACGATGAACGCCGCGCAGGTCGAGACATTGACCGAGCCCGAGCCGTCGCCGCCGGTGCCGACCACGTCGATCGCATCCGCCGGCGCCTTCACCTTCAGCATCTTGCCGCGCATCGCCGCGACCGCGCCGGTGATCTCGTCGACGGTTTCGCCGCGCACGCGCAACGCCATCAAAAGCCCGCCCATCTGCGAGGGCGTGGCTTCGCCCGACATCATGGCGTCGAAGGCGGTGGCGGCCTCGTCGCGCGACAGCGTCGCGCCGGTCGCGACTTTGCCGATAATCGATTTCAGGTCGTCCATCGCCCCACTCACAAAATCTCAGCGGCGCATGATCTGATCGGAAAACCGGTCCCCACTTTCCCGGATCATGCTCAGTTACTGGTTGGCGCCCGTCACTTGCGCGAAGGCGGCCTGGTTGATCGTTGTGCCGATGAGCTCCTCGATCTTGGTCACGTATTGCGCGACCTGCTCGTCGGCCAGCCCGCGCTGCAGGCTCTCCTGCAGCTTCTTGGCGTCGTCGGAAGCCGTGTCGGCCGGCGGCACCGTGACGTCGGTGACCTTGAACACCGTGAATTCGCTGCCCGAGCCACTCTGTCCAACGCCGTCCTTCGCCACGCGGAACGCCGCGGTGATCGCGCTGGAAGGCACGCCCGAAACCGAAGCCTCGCGCTTGAAGTCCTTGGCGCTCTCGACCTTGGAGCCGACGGCCGCCGCTTCGTCGGCGAGGTTGCCGCCCTGTTCGAGCTTCTTGACCATTTCCGTCGCCTTGGTGCGCAGGCGGCTCGCGATCTGGTCCTCGCGCCACTTCGCCTCGACCTGGTCCTTGACCTCGTCGAGCGTACGCTCCCGCGACGGCGTGACACCGAGCACGTCGTACCAGACATAGCCGCCCTGGAACTGGATCGGATCGTTGTCGACGCCGACGTCGCTGTTGAAGGCTTGCGAGACCACGTCGAGTCCGCGCGGGATACTGGCGACGAGCTGGCCGTTGGGCATGCGTCCAGAACGGTCGACGGCGTCGATGGTGATGGCGGTCAGGCCGAGCTTCTGCGCTGCGTCGATGACGCTGGCGCCGCCGCCGCGCTCATCTTCCATCTTGCCCTGCAGCTCGTTGACCTTGGCGCGCGCATTGGCGGTGGCGATTTCCTTCTTGATGGTCGCAGCCACGCTCTCATAGCTCGGCACAGTGGCGGCCTCGATCTTGCCGACCTTGACCAGCGCGACGCCAAACCGGCCCTGCACGGGCTGGCTGATCTCGCCCGAGGGCAACGCGAAGGCGGCATCGGCAATCGCGGGATCGATAATCGCGGATTTCGCGACAAGGCCGAGATCGTAGTCGGACGGATTGAGCCCGCGCTCCTTCGCCAGGTCCTCGAAGGAGAAGGTGGCATCGATGCGGTTACGCGCGGATCTGGCTTCCTCCATATTGGGGAAGACGATCTGCTCGACCTGACGCTTGTCGGGCGTGCCCATCTTGTCCTTGCGCTCGTCGTAGATCTTCCTGGCTTCCTCGTCGGACACCGCGCTCCATTTGCCGATCTCTTCCGGCGTGATCATCGTGAGGGCGAGCTTGCGGTATTCGGGGGCGCGGAACTGGACCTTGCGCTCCTCGAAATAGGTGGCGAGCGTCTCCGGCGAGGGGGGATCGATGGTGCCAGCCTGCGCCGCGTCGAGCTTGATGTAGTCGATCGAGCGCTGCTCGTTCTGGAAGCGGGTGATGGCGTCCAGCATCGGTTTTGGCGGCTCGATCCCCGCCGAGATGGTCCCGGTGATCTGACGGCGCAGCGACACCCGGCGCTGCTCGGCGAGATAGCGCTGCTCGGTATAGCCGGCCTGGCGGAGCACGGCCGCAAAGCGTGCCGCCTCGAACTGACCGTTCAGTCCCTTGAAGTTGGGATCGTTATGGATCACGCGCAGGGCCTCGGCATCGGACTGGCCCAGCCCCATGCGGCGCGCTTCCTCATCGAGGGCGGCTTCCGCGATCGTTTGCTGAAGCACCTGGCGGTCGAGCCCGAACAGGCGCGCCTGCTCCTGGCTCAGCGGCCGGCCGAACTGGCGGCTCAGCTGCTGCAGGCGGTCATTGTAGATCTGGCGGAACGCCTCGATCGAAATCTCGGTGCTGCCGATCTTGGCGAGCTTCGACTGGCCGAATCCCTTGAAGATGTCGGCGATGCCCCAGATGCCAAAACTGACGATCAAAACGCCCATCACCACGGCCATGACGGCCTTGCCGAGCCAGTTTGATGAGGCTTTTCGTATTCCTCGAAGCATGGGTCCAACTTGTTGGCAGGAGGGAACCGGAACGAGCCCTAGCGAATTCCGCAAAAAGGGCGTCACCGGGTTGATAACGCATCATAAAGTGGCCGTCACCGCGCCGCAACCGCGACCCCGTGGGCGATTTGAAGCGGTTAACGGGCAGGGGATCATCTGGGACCCGATATGGCCGAATTCGCGGCGCTCTGCTAGCCAAGCGCGGCAAACTGTCAGGAATTTAACATGAACGATGGCATCCGGTCCCTTATCGCCGGCAACTGGAAAATGAACGGCCTGCAGACCTCGATCGCCGAATTTGACGCCATGCTGGCGGGCGCAGCCGCCTTTGCAGGCAAAGCCGATTTGCTGGTCTGTCCACCGGCGACCTTGATTGCCGCCTTCGCCGCGAAGGCGAAGGGCAAGGGCGTCGCAGTCGGCGCGCAGGATTGCCACCAAAATGCTTCGGGCGCCCATACGGGCGACCTTTCTGCCGAAATGCTGAAGGACGCCGGCGCCACCGCCATCATCGTCGGCCATTCCGAGCGCCGCGCCGACCATGGTGAGAGCGACGCGCTGGTTCGCAAGAAAGCGGAAGCGGCCTGGCGCGCCGGCGTGACCGCGATCGTTTGCATCGGCGAGACCCGGGCACAGCGCGACGCCGGTCAGACGCTCGATGTTTGCGGCACGCAGCTCAAGGGCTCGCTGCCGGATGGCGCGACCTCGGCCAATCTGGTCGTGGCCTACGAGCCGGTTTGGGCCATCGGTACCGGGCTGACGCCGACCACGGCCGATGTCGAGGAAGTTCACCGCTTTATCCGCGCTCAGCTTACAGATCGCTTCAAGTCGGACGGCGGCAAGATGCACATTCTCTATGGCGGCTCCGTAAAGCCGTCGAACGCGAAGGAGCTGATGGCGGTCGCCAACGTCAATGGTGCGCTGGTCGGGGGAGCGAGCCTGAAGGCTGCCGATTTCCTCGCGATCGCGGCCGGCTGCTAGGCGGCGGCCGGCGCGGCAAGATGCTTCCAGTAGAACTTCGTGCCAGTGAGGCCGCCTTGCGGCTTCAGCGCGTAGTCGGGAATCTCTCCGGCGAACTTGAAGCCCACGGACTCGTAGAGCGGCGCGGCACCGCCGTCCGAAGCAGTGTCGAGCACGAGCAGCGTGCGCCCGCGTGCGAGGGCCATCTTCTCGGCCCGGTGCAGCAAGGCCGTCGCCACGCCGCGCCCGCGGTGACTGATCCGCGTGATCATTTTCACGATCTCGGCGCGGTGCGGCTGGTTCTGCGAGAGGTCCAGCACCACCGTCACCGTCCCGACCAGGAGCTCGCCATCGAAGGCGCCGAGTATGATCCTGTCGCCGCGCGCCGCGGCGGCCAGCGCGCCCTCCCAGAATTGGTCCGCCGTCTCCACCGGCAGCGGGTCCATGAAACTGACCGAACCGCCATTCGCGACCGCTTCGATCAAGAGCTCGGTCAACGTCGCGCGGATTGCAGGCGAGGGGCCCAGCGGTCGGATGTCGGTGTCAGCCATTGCGATTTGGTCCACGCCTGTGCCCTCCCTGCTCAGCGCAAATTGCGCAATGCGCGCGCCCGTTTGATTTGCGCAATGCGATCGACGTCCTCGACCTGCAGGTGACGGCCGCGCTCGAGGATCTCCAGCGTGTACTCTTCGTAGGTGAGCCCGAGCCGTTCGGCCTTGCGGATGCGAAACGCGACGATGCCGGGCGAGGGGTTCTTCCAGGCGGCGCGATGGGCGGCCTTCCAGTAGAAGTAATTGCCGATGCCGTCGTTGCCCCATTCCGGCGTGTGCTCGTCGAGCGGCGGCCCGCCATTGTGTCCGGTGGGCAAAAGGCCTGCCGGATCGGTCGGCTCGATCGCGACAACTTCAAGCTCGAATTCCGACATCGCATGTCAGCTCCGCGCAAGGGCCACCACATAGGTGCAGGGAGAAGCGGTCTCGTTGGCGAACGTTGTTTCCGCAGGCGGACCGAATCCGAGGCAGTCGCCGGCAGCCAGTACATGCCGCGTCCCGCCTTCGGTGATGACAAGCGAACCTGACAGCACCCAGAGCGCCTGGCGGATGCGGGCGTAGGATGAGGCCGGCAACGTCACGCGCTGCTTCGCCGGCATTTCCACCCGGATGAGCTCGACGGGATTGTCGGGCCGGCTAAACACCTGCCTGCGCAGATAGCCGGTCTCGGGATCGCGCCACACCGGCTGGTCGGCGGCGCGGGACACACGCTCGCCCTGGCCTTCGGCGCGCAGCATCAGGCCGGCGAGGGTGAGGTCGAAGGCGCTGGCAAGCCGCACCAGAACGACCGCGGTCGGTGAGACCTCGGCGCGCTCGATTTTGCTGATCGTGGCCTTGGAGACGCCGGATCGCTCGGCAAGGTCCGCCAGTGACCAGCCGCGGCCGTCGCGTTCCAGGCGGATGCGCTGCGCCAGCCGCTGGCTGAGATTGTCTACTAAAGTATCCATTCGTCTATTATAGTAGAAATTGGAAGCTCAGATCAAGGGCGATGCAACGGGCCGTCCACATGACTTGCCATCGCCGGAGCTGCGACTATCTCGGGGGTGACAATGCCCGGTGCAATCGTGTAACACCGCGCGACTTCAGGAAAACCCGCAAAGCCGATAGCGCCGATTGCCCGGCCGCTTCCCGGCTTGTGACGGAAGGCTTGCAATGCAGACTGTCATTATCGTCATCCACCTCATGATCGTTGCCGTGCTGATCGGCGCGGTGCTGCTGCAGAAATCCGAAGGCGGCGGCCTCGGCATGGGCGGCGGCGCCGGCTTCATGTCGAGCCGCGGCACCGCGAATTTGCTGACGCGGACGACGGCGGTGCTGGCGGTCGGTTTCTTCATCACCAGCCTCTTCCTGTCCTGGCTCGCGAGCTACGATCGCAAGCCGAGCTCGATCGTCGGCACGCCTGCCACGCAGCAAGCGCCGGCTGGCGGTGCGACGCCGGTGCAGCCTCCGACCAGCGGCGGTGTCCTCGACACGCTGAAGAAGGCGGACGAGCGTCAGCAGAACGCCCCGGCGGCACCAGCAGCGCCGGAGGCGCCGCGATCGCAATAAAGCAGGGTGGGTATGCAGGGCGATGGCTTCCGCGTTGCTTGCAAAATACCCATCAACGCCTTGATAAGCCTACAAGTTTTACGTCACCCACAGGCCCACAAATAGTTTGCCAGGGCATGCGATTCGTTTTTGCGAATCGGACTCTTGGCGTTAAAGGTTGAGTCCCATGGCGCGGTACATATTCATCACCGGCGGCGTGGTTTCTTCGCTCGGAAAGGGTCTGGCATCGGCAGCGCTCGGCGCACTGCTGCAGGCCCGGGGCTACAAGGTCCGCCTCCGCAAGCTCGACCCCTATCTCAACCTCGATCCCGGAACGATGTCGCCGTATCAGCACGGCGAAGTGTTCGTGACCGATGATGGCGCCGAGACCGATCTCGATCTCGGCCATTACGAGCGCTTCACGGGACGTCCGGCGACCAAGCAGGACAACATCACGACGGGGCGCATCTATCAGGACATCCTGACCAAGGAACGCCGCGGCGATTATCTCGGCGCCACCATCCAGGTGGTCCCGCACGTCACCAACGCGATCAAGGATTTCGTCATCACCGGCAACGACGAGTACGATTTCGTGCTGGTCGAGATCGGCGGCACCGTCGGTGACATCGAGGGTTTGCCGTTCTTCGAGGCGATCCGCCAGCTCAAGAACGAACTGCCGCGCGACCACGCCGTTTACATCCATCTCACGCTGCTGCCTTACATCCCGAGTGCCGGGGAGCTGAAGACAAAACCGACGCAGCACTCGGTGAAGGAGCTGCGCTCGATCGGCATCCAGCCGGACATCCTGCTCTGTCGCACCGACCGCGAAATCCCCAAGGAGGAGCGGCGCAAGCTCGGCCTGTTCTGTAACGTGCGCGAAAGCGCCGTCATCGAGGCGCGCGACGTCGACAACATCTATGCGGTGCCCGAGGCTTATCACGCTGCCGGCCTCGACGATGAAGTGCTGGCCGCGTTCGGCATCACGCCAAAGATTCCGCCGGCGCTGCAGAGCTGGAATGTGATCAACGAGCGCGTCCGCAATCCGGAAGGCGCGGTGACGATTGCCATTGTCGGCAAGTACACCGGCATGAAGGACGCCTACAAATCGCTGATCGAGGCGCTCTCCCACGGCGGCATCGCCAACAAGGTGAAGGTCAATCTCGACTGGATCGAGAGCGAGGTGTTCGAGCACGAAGACCCGGCGCCGTTTCTCGAGCACGTCAACGGCATTTTGGTGCCCGGCGGGTTCGGTCAGCGCGGCGCCGAGGGCAAGATCCGCGCGGCGCAATTCGCGCGCGAGCGTGACGTGCCGTATTTCGGTATCTGCTTCGGCATGCAGATGGCCGTCATTGAAGCGGCGCGAAATCTCGTCGGCATCGAGAACGCCAACTCCACCGAATTCGGCCCGACGCCGGAGCCACTGGTTGGCCTGATGACGGAATGGCTGCGCGGCAACGAGCTGGAGAAGCGTTCGAAGACTGGCGACCTCGGCGGCACCATGCGCCTTGGCGCATACCCTGCGACGCTCAAGCGCGGCAGCCGCGTCTCCGACGTCTATGGCGGCGCTACCGAGATTTCCGAGCGCCATCGCCACCGCTACGAGGTCAACACCGCCTACAAGGATCGCCTCGAACAACACGGTCTGCGTTTCTCGGGCCTCTCGCCCGACGGCGTCCTGCCGGAGATCGTCGAGTACGAGGATCATCCCTGGTTCATCGGCGTGCAATTCCACCCCGAGCTGAAGTCGCGACCCTTCGAGCCGCATCCGCTGTTTGCCTCATTCATTCAGGCCGCGGTGGTGCAGAGCCGGCTGGTGTAAGCCAAGCGCGATTGCGCTTTGACTGCCGCGCAATTTGTTGCGACAAACTCCTCCGCAAGAACAAGAAAGCAGGGGAGTGACCAATGATTTTGGAAATGCGCGTTTATCGCTGTATTCCGGGCCGGCTGCCGGCGCTGCTCAAGCGCTTCGACACCCTCACATTGAAGCTGTGGGACAAGCACGGCATCAGGCAGGCCGGCTTCTATACGACGCTGATCGG
>DATEJC010000196.1:0-2399 GCA_035278345.1 Bradyrhizobium sp.
TCATGCATCGACTTGGTGCAGGCCAGCGTGTTCTGCCCGTCGATGTTCATCGCGCAGGAGCCGCACACGCCCTCGCGGCAGGAGCGGCGGAAGGTCAGCGTCGGGTCGATGTGGTTCTTGATCCAGATCAGCCCGTCCAGCACCATCGGACCGCAATCGTTGACGTCGACATGATAGGTGTCGATGCTCGGATTCTTGCCGTCATCCGGATTCCAGCGATAGACCCGGAATTCGCGCGTCTCGGTGGCGCCGGCCGGTTTCGGCCAGGTCTTGCCGCCGGTGATCTTCGAATTCCTGGGAAGCGCGAATTCAACCATCTCAAAAAGCCTTCTGTCGATCAGTACACGCGCGCCTTCGGCGGGATGTACTGCACGTCGTTGGTCATGGTGTAGTTGTGCACCGGGCGGTAGTCGATCGTGGTCTTGCCGTCCTTGCCGATCCACGCCAGCGTGTGCTTCATCCAGTTCTTGTCGTCGCGGTCGGGAAAATCCTCGCGCGCATGCGCGCCGCGGCTTTCGGTGCGGTTGGCGGCCGAATCCATCGTCACCACCGCCTGCACGATCAGATTGTCGAACTCCAGCGTCTCGATCAGGTCGGAATTCCACACCAGCGAGCGGTCGGAGGTGGCGACGTCGCCGATGCCGCCATGCACCTTGTGGATCAGGTTCTTGCCTTCCTGCAGCAAATCGTCCGTGCGGAACACTGCGCAATTGTTCTGCATCACATGCTGCATGGAGTCGCGCAGCTTCGCGGTCGGCGTGCCGCCGGAAGCGTGGCGATAATGATCGAGCCGGCCGAGCGCGATGTCCGACGAGTCCTTCGGCAGCTCTGGCTGCTTGCCGTTCGCGGTCAGCTTCTCGGCGCAGCGCAGCGCCGCGGCCCGGCCGAACACCACGAGGTCGATCAGCGAGTTGGAGCCGAGGCGGTTGGCGCCGTGCACGGAGACGCAGGCCGCTTCGCCGATCGCCATCAGGCCCGGCACCACGGTGTTTTCGTCGCCGTTCTTCTTGGTCAGCACCTCGGCGTGATAGTTCGTGGCGATGCCGCCCATGTTGTAGTGCACGGTGGGCACGATCGGGATCGGCTCGCGGGTGACGTCGACATTGGCGAAGATCTTAGCCGACTCGGAAATGCCCGGCAGCCGCTCATGCAGCACCTTGGGATCGAGATGATCGAGGTGCAGGTAGATGTGGTCCTTCTTCTTGCCGACGCCGCGGCCTTCGCGGATCTCGATGGTCATCGCGCGCGAGACGACGTCGCGCGAGGCAAGGTCCTTGGCCGACGGTGCATAGCGCTCCATGAAGCGCTCGCCCTCGGAATTGACGAGATAGCCGCCTTCGCCGCGCGCGCCTTCGGTGACCAGGCATCCGGCGCCATAGATGCCGGTCGGGTGGAACTGGACGAACTCCATGTCCTGCAGCGGCAGGCCGGCGCGCAGCACCATGCCGCCGCCGTCGCCGGTGCAGGTATGCGCCGAGGTGCAGGAGGCGTAAGCGCGCCCGTAGCCGCCGGTCGCCAGGATAGTGGTCTGCGCGCGGAAACGATGGATGCTGCCGTCGTCGAGCTTGATCGCGATGACGCCGCGGCAGGCGCCCTGGTCGTCCATGATCAGGTCGATGGCGAAGAACTCGATGAAGAACTCCGCCGCGTGGCGCAGCGACTGCCCGTACATCGTGTGCAGCATGGCGTGGCCGGTGCGGTCGGCGGCGGCGCAGGTGCGCTGCGCCTGGCCCTTGCCGAAATCCACCGTCATGCCGCCGAACGGCCGCTGATAGATTTTGCCATCCTCGGTGCGCGAGAACGGCACGCCCCAATGCTCGAGCTCGTAGACGGCTTCCGGCGCATTGCGCACCATGTATTCGATGGCGTCCTGGTCGCCGAGCCAGTCCGACCCCTTGACGGTGTCGTACATGTGCCAGCGCCAGTCGTCGGGATGCATGTTGCCGAGCGAGGCCGAGATGCCGCCCTGCGCCGCCACGGTGTGCGAGCGGGTCGGAAATACTTTGGTGATGCAGGCGGTGCGCAGTCCCGCCTCGCTGCAGCCGACCACGGCGCGCAGCCCCGCGCCGCCGGCGCCGACCACCACCACGTCGTAGGTGTGGTCCTCGATCGGATAGGCCTTGCCGTTGGTGGCCGGCCCGCTGCCATTTGCAGCTTTTCCGTTGCCGTCGGCCATGGGGCTAAACTCCGGAAGAAAGTTTCAGGATGGCGTAGATCGATGCCAGCGCCACCGCGATGCAGAAGAAATTGTTGGCGATCACGCAGACCAGCTTGGTTTTCTCGCCGTGAATGTAATCCTCGATCACCACCTGCATGCCGATTTTCATGTGCCAGGCGCTGGCGATGATGAAGAGCAGCAGGATGATGGCGATCGGCAGTAGCCCGAGGATCTGCTTCGC